>MPOY01000181.1 GCA_001896715.1 Methanoculleus sp. EBM-46 | reverse complement strand
GTAGTCGCAGATGTCCCGGAGGTCGGTCCCCATCACCGCCCCGAGGTCGGCCTTGACCAGCATGCTCATCTGGACATCTTCGTCGGGGTTCCAGCCGTCATAGGGTTTGTCGGGGTGGGCATCCTCCCAGATGCCCTCAAAGACCGGGCCCTGGTGGTAGTAGCGGGTGACGCCGTCCCCCTGGATGGGGAGATTCGCTTCCAGCCAGTGGTAGTCGACGGTCGTCTCGTTTAAGACGGTTTTCCCGTCGCTTGCGAACTTTGCGATGCGCACCTCGGTGGTGCCCGCCGCCAGCACCGGCGCCGCCAGAGCGGCGACCAGCAGCAGCACCATGAGCGTGATGGTTACCAGTCGGTGTTGTTTCATGTGGTTCAACTCGCGTTGTTGGATTGTCTGTGAGGTTTCGGTCCTACGTTCGTGCGGGGATCCCGTCCGGGTGCGGCGCCCCGGGGCCGCACAACCTGGAGATCTAAAAAAAGAGGCATCAGTCCTTCTTTCTGAGATACACAAAGCCTCCGATTGTGGCGCCGATCAGGATGACCGCGCCGATACCGATGAACGGCCAGGGCGGTTCTCCGCCGGTCGGCGTCGGGGTGCCGGGCGAACCGGTCTGTTGTGCCTCCGCCGTCGTCGCCGGGACGGTCCATGCCAGGGCATAGATGCTGAAGTGGGCGACCTCAGCGGTGATCGTCCGCGCGGCAGGGTCCACGGTGGCGGGGATCTCCTGCCACTTCCCGGTTCCGGGGTTATACCAGATCACCTTCGGTGTGGCGCTGCCGATCTCTGCCCACTCCTCAGCGGAGAGGGTGTAGGTGAGGACGACCGGCGGGTCGAACGTGGCGCCCGCAGGGCCGCAGTTGAGCGCGACGGCAACCGTTGTTCCCGGCGGGGCCGCCGGAACTTCGGCCGGAGCGACCTCTCTGCAGGTCACCTCGCCGAGCGGGTTGCCGCCGGCGTCAAGGGCGGTGGTGCCCTCCGGTATCGTCACGGTGCCGGTCCCGCCGGCGGTTCTGACCGCCACGGTCTCAAGCACCTCCCCGGACGCAGATGTGGCAAGGGAGGCCTGCCCGGTCTGCACCTCGGGAGCGGCGGTGGGGGCGGCCGATTCGCGGGCGGTCACGGTATTGCCGGTGCTCCCGGTACCCCCGGTGTTTCCGGAACCACCTGTGTTGTCGGAACCGCCTGTGTTGTCGGTGTTGCCGCTGCCGCCGCTCCCCGGGATGCTCAGGTCAAGGACCGTCCCTCCGCCGATTGCGAAGACCGACGTCTCCTGTGCGGCGACACCGTCGACGTAGAACGTGATCGTCTCACCGCTCTGGTCCGCGGTTGCCTTCACGAGCAGGCGGTCCCCCACAGACCGGCCAGGATTACCGTATTCTCCGGTTTCCGTCGTCTGGAACGAGCCGCATTCCGTGCCCCCGATCGTCGCCGTGATCACGGTTCCGACGGGTGCGGGGGAGCCCCCGATCGTCACGCCACCGGAGAAACCGTGGGGTAACGTGGGGGTGCCCTCCCCGGCCGCCGCCGCACCGGCGACGAGGCCGAGGAGGAGGATTAGTGTGATGCCCTGTCGCATCTTCACCCTGCACCACCCTCTAGCCGCTGATGGCGGCAAGCGTCTCCGCACGGGTCGTGTAGATCCAGTAGCCCTGCATGGGCTGCATCTCCCGCGTCTCGCCGGCCGTGGTGCGTATGATCGCGCTCTCGTACCGCTGGTCGACCGCGTCGTAACCGATCAGGGTGGCCCAGCTGTTCCCGAGCGACAGCAGGGTGGCCGCCGCGGATTCGGGGACGGTGTCGGAGAACCCGATCGCGTTCCAGCCTTTACCGAGGTTTTTTTGGGGCGGAAGTTCGGCGGCGCCGCCGGCAAAGGTGAGCGGGATCTCGGAGGTGCCGTTCGCGTAGATCCAGACCGCGTCGAGCGGCCGGAAGGTGTCGGTCAGGCCCATCTGCCTCCAGTCGTAGTCCAGCCCGTCATAGAGCAGGATCGAGCGGCCGGCGGTGTCGACGCCGTCGAAGATCGCGAAGGTGTTCGCACCGTCGGCGAGGCGCTTCGGTGTCGAGACGAAGTTCCAGCCGGGGCGGAGGACGATGGTATCCGCCTCCTCCCCGGGTTCGGTCACGACGATGGTCTTCGTCGCGCTGTCGCTTCCGGCGGTGTTCGCGACCATGAGGCTCACGGTGTAGGTGCCGGGGGCGGTGTAGGTATGGACCGGGTTCTGTTCGGCGGAGGTCGCACCGTCGCCGAAGGTCCAGGACCAGGAGGTCGGCGCGTTGGTCGAGCGATCGGTGAAGGCGACCGCAAGCGGCGCGTCGCCGGACGTGGTGCTCGCATCAAAGCCGGCGACCGGCGGGTTTGCCGTGCCGGGCTCGACGATGTTGAGCGTGGTGATGATGACGTACCGGGCGCCGCTCGGGTCGGAGTTGACGACATCGTAGTCGCCGTAGACGGTGTAGATGGTGGTGCCGTTTGCAAGCGGGACGTCCGGGTCGTACTTCGTTGCGGCAGAGGTCATGCCGTCGAAGGATCGCCAGGCAAGGTTCGCCGTCGCGTCCTGGACGTTCGGGTAGTAGACCCCGTCGGGGGTGGTGATGTCCGTCAGCGAGTAGGTCGGGATCGGTTTCGTACTCTTCCAGAGGTTGAAGATGAAGCCGCTTGCGTTCAGCATGCCGCCGACGCTCTCCGCCGGGATCTCGACGAAGTCCTCGCCGGGGACGTAGCCCCCGGACCTCGGCGAGATGGCGGCCTGGATCGTGCTGCCGGCCGGGATATCGACCGTGCCCTGGTACAGGACGATGTAGGGAAGGTCCGAGTCAAGGATGGTGATCCCGGTCGATGCCTCGGCCGAGCCGGCATCGTTTGCCACGGTCAGGGTGATGGTGTAGTTGCCCGCAGCAGGGTACGCGTATGAAGTGTCCTGCCCGACGACGGTATCGCCGTTGCCGAGATCCCAGGTGTAGGTGAGGTTGTCGCCGGTCGCGGTCGCCGCAAGGCGAACCGAGGCGCCGACGGCATAACCGCTGTTCGGCAACGGGGATATGATCGTCACGCCGGCCGGGGTGCCATCCTCACCGGGCCGGGTCGGCAGGAGGGTGACGTTGAGTTCGACGACGTAGGTCGAGTTCTCGACCGACGGGAGTTCCCACCAGTCGAACTGGCTCATGTCGCCGTACCAGATGTAGTAGGTGCCGGATTTGCTGATGTAGCCGTTTAAGGCTTTCTTGAATTTGACGTCGTTACCGGTCCCGAGGGTCTCGTAGAACTTCCACGCGTAGTCGGGGCCGAAGTCTTCCGTCGGATAGGTGACGCCGTCGATGGTGAGGGTCAGGAGGGGCTTTCTGTCGGTGTAGCCCGCGTCGCTCTCGGCGTAGGTGTAGGTGTAGCCGGCGGCGGCAAGGATGTTGAAGAACGTGTTGCCGTCGTAGGTGGTGCCGTCGACGACGATCGGCTCGTCCGCGTAGACCGTGACAGCGGTGTTGAAGACGATCGGGTCAGGTTTGGTGACGGTGATCTCGGCCAGTTTGGAGGACTCGCCGTAGCTGTTGCCGACCGTGAGGTTGACGGTGTAGGTACCGGCCGCAGGGTAGACGTGGACCGGGCTCTGCTCGGTGCTGTCGGCAGTGCCGTCGTTCTCGAAGTCCCAGGCCCAGGTGGTCGGGGCTCCGGTCGAAGCGTCGGTGAACGCCACCGCAAGCGGCAGCTCGCCGCTCGTTACGTTCGCTGTGAAGTCAGCCACCGGGGCGCCCGGTTCAGCCGGCCGGGTCGGCAGGAGGGTGACGTTGAGTTCGAGGACGTAGATCGAGTTCTCGACGGTCGGGTCGTCCAGGGAGCCGAACTGGCTCGTATCGCCGAACCAGATGTAGTAGGTCCCCGAGTTGTCGATGTAGCCGTTCAGGGCTTTCTTGTACTTGTAGGCGCTCGAACCGAGGCCGTCGTAGAACTTCCACTTGTAGTCGGGGCCGAAGTCCTCCGTCGGGTAGGTGACGCCGTCGATGGTGAGGGTCAGGAGCGGCTTTCTGTCGCCGTAACCCGCGTCGCTCTCGGCGTAGGTGTAGGTGAACCCCGCCGCGGCGAGGATGTTGAAGAACGAGTTGCCGCCGTAGGTGGTGCCGTTGACGACGATCGGCTCGTCCGCGTAGACCGTGACGGAGGCGTTGACGACGATCGGCTCGGGGGCCGGCGAGGCGATGACCCCGTCCTCCCACGCGCCCACCAGGGGTGCGTAGTCGGTCCCAAGATCGTCGGGGAGGACGTAGGGTTCATCGATGATGCCGTCGCCGTTCGCGTCGACACCCGCGTAGTCCGCCCAGAAGTTGCCCGGGTACCCGGTGTGCTCCACGCCGTTGTAGGTATAGGTCACCGGGGCGGTGGCGTTGAAAGTTGCGGTGAACGCATCGCTCCAACCCCATGTTTTGACGAATGAAGTATCGACGAAATTATTACAGTCGAAGGTGTGATCGTCACCTGGCTGATACAGCCAAATCCCTTCGGGATTGTCAATGAAACTGTTTTGCGTGAAGGTACAGTTTTCGGCCAGATAGATCAGAGCAGCTGGCCCGGTACAATTCGCGATTGTGTTATTCCTGAAGATCCCATTCTTAACTTCCCAGACAGCAAGAGCACCGTATGGGGCGCTTGAACCTTCTATCCTGTTATTCTGGAATATAATATCGTCAAACTGTACATTGATAGCATACGTACCGCCACCAGGGTTGTAGAGAACATTATTCTCAAAAGTGGTATTAGTCTCTTTAAGAACAAGTTCACCGCTTATATTCCAGATGATGCAATTCCGGATAACCGAATCCGGTGCAGGACCATATTCTCCAAGTCGGATACCAGCTCCGCCAGGATTCACAATTGTCAACCCGTCAAGAACCAATCCTGCAGCGTTATCACTGTTGGAGATTCCTTCTCCACTGCCGCAATTTACAATGGCAGAATCGGGCCCCTCCTCACTTCGGATAGTAAGGTAAGGTTTGTTTACAATGAATGTTGAATAGCCCCCAGGCAGAACAACGATCGTATCATTGGACGAGGCGGCGTCGACCGCCGCCTGGATGGTGGTAAAGTCGGCATCGTCGCCGCTGGAGACATACCAGGTCTTCGGCTCCGGGGGCGGCGAGGCGATGACCCCGTCCTCCCACGCGCCCATCAGGGGTGCGTAGTCGGTGCCGAGGCCGTTGGGAACGACGTAGGGCGTATCGCCGATGCCGTCGCCGTCGGCGTCGACACCCGTGTAGTCCAGCCAGTGGTTGCCGAGGTACCCCGTCCGCTCTACGCCGTTGTAGGTGTAGGTCACCGGGGAGGTGGTGTTCCAGATGACGTCCGGAGCGGTGTTGCCCGCGTAAAGACCGACGCCCGCCACGTTGTTATTCAGGTAGATCCGGTTCCCTTCACCGGCAGTACGGAAGTAAAAGGTAGTTCCCCCAACAGTAGCGTCGAAGGTGTTTCCGGCGATGGTGATGTTGGTTGCCGCTGGTGAATTGAAATAGAAGATTCCTGACGTGGCTGTGACGTTGGTGAACGTGTTATTGACGATGTTGCTGTTTGGCACATCTCTGACCATAAGGATACTGGCAAGGGCTGCTCCCGTACGAACATCCACGAAGGTGTTGTTCTCAAGCGTGAGATTGGTGGACCCTCCTTGAAGCCCTATTGTGAAAGTTCTTATGATCTGGCTGTTCCGGACGATCGAATCCGATGCAGGACCATAAGTTCCTAGATTGAACGGCATCCCCCCCGCATTGATGAATGTAAACCCATCAAGGATCGTCCCTGTCGCATTACAATTACTTGCTGTCGGTATTCTGGATGCTCCATTTAGAACGACAGGCCCGTCATTTTCAAGAGCCTGAAACGTCAGGTAGGGCTTTTCACCAATTAGCTCAAATCCTGAATATGTCCCGGAGAAGACAACGATCGTATCATTAGACGAAGCGGCGTTGGCCGCTGCTTGGAGGTTGGTAAAATCAGTCCCCGCGTCGACATCGCCGTCGACGTACCAAGTCGCCGCCGATGCAGGAAATGCGATACAAAGCAGGCCAAGTAATATGACTAAAGCAAGGTTTCTTTTCATCGTAATCACCGTAAATGGGAAAAAGGGTTAGGGTTGGTTAGGGTAGTACAAAGTTGGAATTCCTGTGGTGGTGAGTCACCACGAGTTTCACGTAGTCGGTTTCGAGCACTGATGTTAAAGATCCATCATCTTCACCATTCTGCTTCGCGAGCACCGTGACGTTGCCGCCGACGACGTATTTGCTGACATTCGTGGCGATGGTACTGGTGAGCGTGTCTTCGATGCCGCTGTCCGTGGTGTCGAGCTGCTCGTAATGGGTACCGTTCCAGATGTAAAGCGTCGCACCGTTGTCGACGCCATTCTCATGTGTGCCCGTGCCGATCCAGGTGATGTCGAGTTTCTCGATGTTGTCCGGATTCTCGACGACGGCAAAGACGAAGCGGTGAGCGGCGGAGTCACCTGTCACGTATTCACTAGAAGACGGGTACGAATCGTTATCATCAGCAGCGATCCACGAGATGCCGTTGATGGAGTTGCCCGGCTCGGTCGCGCTGCCCGGTTCGCCGGCCACACCACCCCAGTACGCCCACTTGGTCGTGTCGCCGCCGGTTTCGAAGTCGTAGCGGTGCGGCGGGTAGATCTTCAGGTCGCTGACGGTCCTCGACGAGAGGCCCATCGCCGACGGGAATACACCGAACGGCGAGTACTTGTCCGCAACCAGCCTCCAGT
>MPOY01000262.1 GCA_001896715.1 Methanoculleus sp. EBM-46 | reverse complement strand
TCAGCGGTGCCGCGGGGAGGCCGGACGGAAGACCGGATGTTCGCGAGCCCGATCAGGAACGCGGTCGGGCCCTCACCGGGATCTCCGGGCTGCACCTCCTGCATTTAACGCCGGTAGAGACGGTCGTTGCCGATGATCCGTCAAAACCTGCCCGGGAACTCCTCGCCACCATCTCCGATCGCATCAGAAACCCCCTGCAGGTGCTCCTGGCCCGGGCGGACCTGATGGACGACGAAGAGACCGCCGAGAGGATCCGGGAGCAGGTCCGCCGGATCAACGATGCCGTCAAATACCTCGAGGGCGCCTTATCCGATCCGTACAGCACCGGAAAGGGAAACGAACCGGCACTGGACGAGGACATTCACCGGCGCTGAACCGCCGACCTCTCCGCCCGCCCGACCAGTTCGCGGAGCACCGCCCGCGCAAGGGCGACGTTGCCGTAGTCCCGCTCGCGGACGACGTCCGAGATGCAGGCCGGCACGTCGATGAACTGCTCCGCCTCCCGGACCTCGTCTGCGAGCGCCGCAAAGTCCCTCCTCTCCTGCATACGCTCCCGGTGCCAGACCGCAGACCCACGGGAGGGGTCGAGCCTGATGACCGCTTCGTAGCAGGCCGTCGCCTCGTCGTAGCGGCACATGATCCCGAGCAGCCAGCCCCGGCTCTGCCAGGCGAGGATGTGCTCCGGGTCCCGCATAAGTGCCGCCTCAAAGCAGGCGGCGGCATCTTTTTCCTGGCCCAGGCAGGCAAGCGCATACCCCATCCGCTGCCAGGCCGTCGCATCGTCGGGAGCAAGAGCAAGCGCCCGGTCGAAACTGGCGGCCGCCTCGTGATAGCGGCCGGTCCTGATGAGGGTAAACCCCCTGCGCCTCCAGAGGATAGGGTCGTCGGGCGAGAGTTCAAGAGCCCTGTCGTAACAGGCGACCGCTTCGTCGAACTTTTTGTCGTTGCAGAGAGTCTGCCCCCTGTGGTACCATGCTCTGGCATTCCTGTCTCTGATCGCCATTGGACCTATGAGGGCGGCCAATCCATAAGAACCTGATGGACCGCGACAGGGTATTCCTCGCCTCCTTCACGCGAGCAGCCGCACGCCATCCCTGGACCGTCGCCTCGTGCAGGAGTCGGCAGGATACCGGCGTTCCCGGCCCCCGCCGGCGCCTCGGGATACGACGACCCGATGCCGTCGGCTCCCGGCCTCCCGATAACGTTTATGGCCATCAAGATGAGAGATAGGTACATCATGGCAGACAGGATTCTTGTTGCCTACGCCACCCGCTACGGTTCGACTGCGGATGTGGCGGAGGCGATCGGCGATGAACTCCGGAAGGCAGGCGAGACGGTCGACGTCCGGCCGTTCACCGATATCGCCGACCTCTCCCCCTACCGTGCGGCCGTCATCGGGAGCCCGATATACATGGGGAAATGGCTTCCGGAGTCGCAGGTCTTCATCGAGAAGAACCAGCAGTTCCTCCGCACCATCCCGGTCGCCTACTTCGCCGTGGGGCTCACGGTCAAAGAGGGGACGCACGAGTTCATCCGGAAGGCGGAGGCCTCGATGGACCAGGTCCGGCTGCTTGTACAGGCCGTCGAGGTCGGCGTCTTCCCCGGGAAGCTTGAGACCGGCCGCCTTACGATCGCGGATCGCGCGATCGTCAAACTTATCCGGGCAGAGGCAGGGGACTTCCGGGATCTCGCGGCCGTCCGTGCCTGGGCGCAGGCGGTGCGCGAGAAGATCGCGCAAGCGTGACCGGTCGCCCTCCCTATGTCCACACCCGGAACGGGGCTCCCGGTATGCCCTATCCCCCGATCAGGACCATTTTTGCCGGAAGAAGGATATAGGACGAGAGCATAGTACCGATATCTCCAGGTGAACCGGGTGACCAAGTACTCCTTCATCGCCAGAATGCCCGACGAGCCGGGCGCGCTCCACCGTGCCGCCGATATCGTCAAGTCTTACTCGGGGAACATCAACCGCATCCAGTACGACCGGCGGATCGATCCTGCCACGGTCTTCTTTGAGGTGACCGCGACGCCGGAGACCTACGTACAGATGAAAGAAGACCTCCACGCCATCGGCTACCTCCAGGAGACGCTTCCGGCGCTCGGGTTCCTCAAGTTCTCCCTCTACCTGCCCCACCAGCCCGGCTCCCTCTTCGAGCTCCTCACCTACATCACCGGTGCGGGGGCAAACATCGCCTACATCGACTTCGACGACCGGCGGTGCGACCCCGGGAGGGTCACCATCAGCCTGAACATCGAGAAGACCGCGATCGTGGAGAGCCTGCTCGACCGTCTCAAGTCGCGCTACCGTCTCGATATCATCGAGTACGACATGACCGGCGAGAAACTCGACGACACCGTCTTCTACGTCAGGTTCGCCCAGGCGGTGCGGGGGCTGGTCGGGACGGCGGAGGATGGTTTTTTGCTCTCTTTTCTGCATGACGTCAACCATATCGTCCAGGAACTCAACAGCCTCGGCCAGGACCCAAAAGAGGTCTTCGAGTCCATACTCGCCACGGGAAGGACGCTTCGGAATACCACCGGGGACCGGTTCTACGCGGATCTCCAGCGTATCCGGCTCAGCGATGCCGTCGAGGTCTTCTGCTTCCAGATGCCGTGCGGTGGAAACATCTTCCTCCTCCGCGCCCCGGATGAGACCGTCATGATCGACACGGGATACGGGATCTACCACGAGGACGTCATGCGGATGTTCCGGCATTACGGCCTCCCGAACCAGCAGGGAATCGGCAGGGTCTACATCACCCACGCCGACGCGGACCACTGCGGGGCGGGAGGGTTCTCAGGCGAAAAAGTCCATACCCATGCCGGGTCGCTTGCAATCATCCGCCAGGCGAACCGGGCCTACGGTTCGCGCAGCGAGTCCTCGATCCTCGAGGAGGTCTACACGACCGTCATCAACCTCTTCTCGCGCTTCACCCCGCCGGAGAGCCCCGACCTCTTCCCGGCGGAGATGATCGGCATGCGCTCGATCTTCCCCGTCCTCGCCCGCGTGAAGGTCCACGACATCGAGTTCGAGGTCCTCGAGTCCCTGGGCGGGCACCTGCACGGCCAGGTCTACCTCTTCTGCCCGGGGCACGGGATCGTCTTCACCGCCGATACGCTGATCAACTTCGGGAGCCTCGATGAGGACCGGAAGCGCTACAACTCGCTTGCGGACTTCCTGGTGACGTCGGTCAACGTCGACAGCGAGTGTGCACGCCGGGAACGTAAGGCGCTTCTTGAGCTGATCCGGGATCTGGATGAAGAACTCTCGCCGCACGGCCGCAGGTGCCTGGTTGCGGGCGGTCACGGCGCCGTCTCCGTCCTCAACGACGGGAGACTGGAAGCGGTCGGTCCGATCGAGCGTTACCGGGCCGGGGGACCAAAGGCCGATTAGCGAACCGCGCCGTATCGTATTGTAGCACGCGAGCTGCCCATTGCCGATAGCGATACGGTCTTGCGCGTTGAGCGCGAAGGAAGTTTCAGGTACCCGTCTCTCAAACCCCGATGCCGTTCACTCCTCTCTACGCTGTCCCGCGGGGCTGCCACCCTCCTGCCAGCGCGAGACCTGCACCGAGAACGACCATGACTCCGCCGACCAGCAGGACCGGAGTGCCGAGCTGGGCGAGGAGGAAGAGGCTCGATGCCATACCGACGACCGGTATGACCGGCAGTCTCCCGACGGCGCCAGGAACCTTGAATGGCCGGATCACGTCGGGCGCACGGTACCGGAGCGCGATCACGGATGCGTTGATGACGATGAACGTCACAAAGAGCGTAAAGTTCGTGACGTTCGCGACGAAGTCGATCCTGCCCGCAAAGAGGAAGGCTATGGTGGCGAGCATAACGGCGACGACGGCCGTCCAGGGTGTTCGTGTCCGGGGGTGCACCCGGGCGAGGAGGGGGGGAAGCGAGTACGAGGACGCCATCCCGTAGATGATCCGCGACGAGGCCATCATCATGAGGAGGGCGGTGTTAGCCGTGGCAAAGAGGGCGATGACGGATATGAGGGTGAACGCCGCAGGGCCGAGGGCCACCGCCGCGACGTCGGCGAAGGGTGCCCGGGAGGCGGCGAGCTGCTCCCATCCGACGACCGAGACGGCGGCGAGGGAGACCAGGATGTAGAGGAGGATGGAGACGGCAAGCGCGATCATGAGGGCGAGAGGTATGGTCCGCTCGGGATTTTTCGTCTCCTCCGAGAGTTTTACGATCTCCTCAAACCCCATGTAGGCAAAGAAGACGAGTGCCGATGCCTGCAGGAGGCCCGGGATGCCCTGGGGCATAGCAAAGTAGTCCACCCGCCCCAGGTACGGGAGGCCGATCAGGATGACCATGACGATGCCCCCGGCCTCGATGAGGGTCATGACGATGGCTGCCCGGGCGGTCTCCCTGACCCCGATAAAGAGGATGCCGGCAAGGACGAGGGTGATCAGGATGGCGGAGGGGATGACGGGCAGACCGACGAGCTCTGAAAAGTAGCCGGCGAACCCGAGCGAGACGGTCGCGGCGCCGAGGATGCCGGAGAGGATGATCAGCCACCCGACGACGAACGCAAGCCTCCTTCCAAATGCGTGTGAGACGTACTCGAACTCGGCGCCGGCCCGGGGAAAGATCGACGAGAGTTCGGCGTAGCTGAGAGCGCTGAACGCGGCTATGGCGGCGGCGATGGCAAACGTCAGCCAGACGGCGTTGCCGGCCATGCCGGCCGCTTCCCCGAGAAGGGCGTATATCCCGGCGCCGAGGATGATCCCGATGCCCGAGAGGGTGACCGCAGGGAGACCGAGTTCGCGCTGAAGCTTCATCCCGGTCGCAGGAGAGCCCGGTTCCTCGTTTCGCATGTGAGATCATACGCATCTGCCCCATTTATGGGTATCCGGCAGGCGACCCCCGGAGGCGGAGCATAGGTATTTATCCGTTCCCGACACCGGGGAGCACTCAGCGTGGGGGAGAACGATGGGGCAGAACATCCTGGACCTCTTACGGCGGGAACATGCAAAGGTGCTTGCCGGACTGGACGAGTTGCAGAGAAAAGGCATCAGCGACCGGGCGGATAAGTTCAACCGGATGAAAAACGAACTCCTGCCGCACATGGCCGGCGAGGAGAGAGTTTTTTACCCCGAGCTTGAGGCACGGGGGTTATCCGATCTCATGGCGGTCTCTCGCGGGGAGCATAAGGCCGCCCGGGAGATCGTCGATCGGCTGAACGGCATCCCCATGGCCGACGAGGATGACTGGGTCCGCGTGGTGCCGGAGCTCCGCGAGGCGATGAGGAACCATATCGAGCGGGAGGAGAAGATGGTCTTTTCGGAGGCCCGACGGACGATGGATGACGCCCTCCTCCTGCATATTGGGGGCCGGTTTGAGGAGGCGAAGGGGAAGGCCCACCTGCGGCCGCTCAGGTGA
>MPOY01000450.1 GCA_001896715.1 Methanoculleus sp. EBM-46 | reverse complement strand
CGATGCTCAGCATGTAGAGGGCGAAGAAGAGGATGAGCAGCACGGTGCCGGACCGGTCATATCCGGTCTCTGCCCCGCCGGCCCACGATACCGGGAACTCCCGGATCGCCCGCTCCCTGACTGCAAGCCAGAGGAGACAGCAGGTGAGGGTGAGAACGCCGGCGAGGATGAATATCAGGCGCCCGGTGGTGAGCGCGATGTAGGCGACGAGGGCGGCCGAGACGACGATGCCGGTACCGGCGAGGATCTTATCGAGGTGCATTGCCGTCAATCCCCGAGCCCTTCGATGACGGCGGCAAACCGCTCCACTGCCCGTTCGTAGGTGATCTCCTGCTCTACGCACTTTCTGGCGGTTTCTGCGATGGATGTCAGCTCCGACCGCCCGAGTATATCGATAACCGAGGTTGCGATGCCCTCCGGTGTGTTTGGCGCCAGGATAAACCCCGTCACGCCGTCATGAACGAAGTCGGGCACGGCGCCCACGGGAGCCGCGAGCAGGGGCGTGCCGCAGGCCATGGCCTCGAGCATGATGTTCGGGAGCCCTTCCGTGCAGGACGGCATCACGAGCAGCCTGAGGCGGTTGAGGTGGCAGGGGAGGTCGTCGTGGCGTATCCATCCCGCGAGGGTCACCCGTTCGGAGAGGCCGCTCTCCCGGATAAACTCCCGGATAGCCGGGAGCAGGGGTCCGTCGCCGCCGATGAGAAAGTGCAGGTCGGTATCGGCAGCAAGGCGCGGGAGGGCGCGGACGAAGTTCCAGACCCCTTTCTCGTCGGCGAGGCGGCCGATGTAGCCGACGGCCATGGGCCGCTCGTCGAGCGGAACCTTTACCCTGAACGCTTCGAAGTCGAGGAGGTGTTCACGGGCGATCGTTATCTTCTCCCGGTATTGTCCGAGTCCCCAGTGGTCTACGAGGGCCGGGGAGTAGAGGACGATCCTATCGCAGAGCCTGCAGGTGATACTGGTGAGTATCCCCGCCGGGAGGAGGAGCCGGTCACGTGCCGGCGCCATCATGAGGGGGGTATGGCCCGGGAGCGCCAGTATGACCTTTTTTCCGGAGAGTTTTGCCGCGAGCATCGGCAGGACGAGGACCTCGCCGCCGAAGAAGAAGAGCCAGGTGCCGGTGCCGTCAACCTCCCTGATGCGGCGGGCCATCCTCATCTGCGTTGCTATGTTCTGCAGGACTCTTGATGCCACGCTTCCCCCGCCCGCGTGGTCGACGCCGGAGAACCGGACCCGCGCGTCGTTCTCGAAGGCGCGCCCGGCATTCCCGGTCACCAGGGGGATCGGCTCGCGTGTAAGGGACGAGAGGATCCCGATGAGGTTAGATGTCGGGTGGATGCCCGATCGCTCGATCGGGAACGTGAGCAGTCCGATGGTACTCTCTCTCATGGCAGTTTCTCCTCACCTCTCCGGGGAGGCACCGGCGGGCGCCGTAGCCCGCTTCCCGCCCCGCCGGTGCTCCCTGACGGCATCCTGGTATATCGTGACGTACCGGTCGACGACCCTCGGCCAGTCGTACTCGCCGACCCGTGCCGCGGCGGCACGGCCCATGCGCTCGCGTGCGGCATCGTCGTCGAGGAGAAAGAGGATCTTCTCTTCAAGCCCGGCCGCGTCGTCGGAGCGGAATATGAGCCCGGTCACCCCGTCCTCGACGATGCCGGGATGAGCCATGTCCGATGCGACGACGGGTTTGCCGAACGCCGCGGCCTCGAAGAGGGGGGACGGCTGGCAGTCCCACCGGGAGGGGACGACCACCATCTTGCACTGCCGGTAGTAGCGATACTTCTCCTCGTCGGGCACGAAACCGGGGAAGATGACGTTCGCCTCCAGCCCGAGGTCCCGGGCGAGTCTCCGGAGTTCGGGTGCTTGAGGACCCTTTCCCCCGATGCACGCCCTGATGCCGGGATACGCCTCTACAACGCCCGGCAGGGCGGATAGCAGGATATCCGCGCCTTTCAGCCGGGTGAGCGTGTTGATGAAGACGATGTCCGGCCCCTCTCCGGCCGGGGGGGAGAGGATCTGCGGCCGGAGCCGTTCAAGGTCGAGGCCGGCGGCGACGACGTGGATCCGGCCGGTCGTCGGCGTCCTGACGAGATCCCCGATCGAGGGGGCATCCACGACGAGCTCGGGCGCCCGCGAGAGCACCCACCGCTCGTTCCGGATGAAGAAGGTGTGGAAGATATGGGAGAGCATCCGTTCGAGGGGGGGCATATCCTCGCGGTAATGCGCAATCTCTCTCTCGAATATGCCGAACGCGGTCACGAGGGAGGGGTAGTCGTTCTGGAGGAGGACGGCGGCCGTGGAGCAGGGGTACCGGGTGGAGAGGGCGTGGACGATATCCGGCCGGATGGCCCTGACGGTCTTCACCATCCGTAGGAGCACCAGAGGGTGGAAGTAGGGGAGGGAAAGCGGGCCGTCCTTCCGGAGGATATGGTGGGTAAACCCCTCTTCCTGCCGTACGGCGTTCTCCCTGCCCATGGTGATGAGATGGAGATCGATATCGTCACGCCCGGCGAGGCGTGTTATCAACTCCGTTATGTAGATGTTTGAACCCTGGTATGCCCCCATGTCCCGTGAGTACTCGCAGAGAAGGGCTACTTTCACGATATCTCCCCCGGACTGTGCTGCTCCGCCGGGATAGGGTTCTTCAACGGTCCAGTCATGTGGCGCAGGGATGCAATCACCATCAACCCATATATAGTTTGAGGAGCCCT
>MPOY01000157.1 GCA_001896715.1 Methanoculleus sp. EBM-46 | reverse complement strand
TGGAGCGGCACTCACGGGGAGGCCCAGTGCGTGGGGGTGCATATGGCCGAACTCGTGCACGGCGTCATCGACAACACCTCCTCGGTCTGCCACGGGCCGTCCATCCTCGCCATCCAGGAGGTCGGGCATCCGGGCTGCACACTCGGTGTGGTGAAGAATCGGGCGGACCTCGTGATCTACTGGGGCTCAAACCCGATCGACGCCCACCCCCGCCACCTCTCCCGGTACACGCGCTATGCGGAAGGGTTCTTCCTTGAGAACGCCTTCCGCGACCGGAAGGTGATCGTCGTCGATATCCGGAAGACCGAGACCGCGAACGTCGCCGACGAGTTCATGCAGATCAAACCCGGCGGGGACTACGCAGTCCTCTCGGCGCTCCGGGCCATCGTCCGGGGGAAGGCGGAGACGATCCCGCGGACGGTCGCGGGCGTCACCCGCGAGCAGCTCTTCCGGGTGGTGAACCTCTGCAAGAATGCGAAGTTCGGTGCGATCTACTTCGGGCTCGGTCTCACGATGACCCCGGGGAAGTACAAGAACATCCGGAATGCCATCGAACTTACATCGGAGTTGAGCCGGCACACGAAGTTCACCATATCGGCGATGCGGGGCCACTACAACGTCTATGGGTCCAACGAAGTGAACACCTGGATGACCGGCTACCCCTTCGGTATCGACTACTCGCGGGGGATCTCCTTTTACAACCCGGGCGAGACGACGGCGGTGGATATTCTCGCCAGGAAGGAGTGCGATGCGGCGCTGATCGTCGGGAGCGATCCGGCCGCTCACTTCCCGCGCCGGTGCCTGGAGCATCTCGCGGATATACCGGTGGTCCAGCTCGATCCCTACCCGAACGCCACCACCGCGTTCTGCAACGTCCAGATACCGGTAGCGGTGACCGGTATCGACGCGGAAGGGACGGCCTACCGTATGGACGGAGTGCCCATACGGACGAGGAGGGTTCTCTCCACCGGCTACCCCTCGGATGAAGAAGTCCTCACCCGCATGTATGCGCTGATGCAGGGGGCAAGGTCATGAGCGAACTCCTGATCCGGAACGCCTGCGTCATCGACCCGCTCCGCGGCATCAATGCCGAGACGATGGATATCGCCATCCGCGACGGCCGGATCGTCGAAGAGGTGAGCGCTGCGGCGGAGGTGCTCGACGCCCGCGGCATGCTCACCCTCCCGGGCGGGATCGATTCGCACACCCACATATGCGGGACGAAGGTGAACTTCGGGCGCTACATGAGCCCCGAGGATATGCGGGCGGGGAGGACGCCCCGGCGCGGCCCGATGCACGCTACGTCCGGCTACAGCGTCCCGACCACCTACGGCAACAGTTACCGCTACAGTGCGATGGGCTACACCACCCTGCTTGAGGGCGCGATGGCGCCGCTTGAGGCCCGGCACACTCACGAGGAGTTCACCTACACGCCGCTGCAGGACACGATGGCAAACACCCTCTTTGACGGGAACTGGGGGATCATGGAGGCGATCCACGACGGCGACACAAAACGGGTTGCCGCCATCATAGCCTGGACGCTCACGGCGGCAAAGGGGTTCGGTGTCAAACTCACGAACCCCGGCGGCACGGAGGCCTGGCAGTGGGGCAAGAACGTCTCGTGCATTCGTGACCCGGTGCCCTACTTCGAGGTGACGCCGGCCGAGATCATCCGGTCGGTCATCGAGGCGAACGAGCTCCTCCGCCTTCCGCACTCGGTCCACCTTCACTGTAACAACCTGGGGACGCCGGGGAACTACACCTGCACCCTCGGGTCGCTGGGCCTCGTGCCGGACCTGAACGAGAAGCGGCAGACGCTGTACGCAACCCACGTCCAGTTCCACGCTTACGGTGGGTCGGGGTGGAAGGATTTCTGTTCGAAGAGCGAGCCGATCGCGCGGTTCGTCAACATGCGCCCACAGATCGTCATCGATATGGGGCAGGTGATGTTCGGCCGGACGACGACGATGACCGCCGACGGGCCGATGGAGTTCAACCTCTACCGTCTCCACCACGACAAGTGGAGCAACCACGACGTGGAGCTCGAGACCGGGTCCGGCATCATACCGGTCCTTTACCGGCGCAAGAACCTGGTCAACTCGATCATGTGGGCGATCGGCCTCGAGCTCGCGCTCCTCACGAAGAGTCCCTGGCAGTGCATGCTCACGACGGATAACCCGAACGGCGCGCCGTTCGTCCGCTACCCCGAGATCATCGCGCTCCTCATGAGCAAGAGGTA
>MPOY01000472.1 GCA_001896715.1 Methanoculleus sp. EBM-46 | reverse complement strand
GACATGGAGCCCATCCTCGCATCCGGTAAGATCGAGATGGTGATGGCGCCCGTCCAGTCGGGGAGCAACCGGATCCTGAAACTCATGGGCCGGCACTACACCGCCGAGCGGTGGAGCGCGCTGATGCTGGACATCTACCGGAACTACCCCGCTATCCGGTTGAGCACCCAGTTCATGGTGGGGTTCCCGACGGAGACGGAGGACGACTTTGCTGCAACGCTCTCTCTCCTCGATCCGCCGCTCAGACTCGACGAAGCGCATATATTCAGGTTCTCCCCGCGGCCGACGGTTGCCGCCTCCCGCCTTCCGGGCCAGGTTCCCGATGACGTCAAGGAGGCCCGGGCTGCACGCCTGCTGAGCAGGTTTGCAAGGAGGCGTATATAGCCGGTGAGAGCGGACCAGAGCCCGCTGCCTTCCGGGAGCGGCCGCCCGCCCACCCGCACCGGGCGGCGGACCATACCTCTCCGATAGGAGAGGCCGGAAAGATCCCGGCATTTGTTCATCGCCGTAGCGACAGGAACGGGTCGTGTACGGGCCGGCATGTGCAGCCACCTCCGGCCCGCCGGTTGCTCCTGGTCGAGGATGCGGCCGTGCCCCGTGACCGCAACGTTATTATAGCCCGGTGCTGTATTGCAGAATCGTCTTTTGGGGGATGGAAAGGGTTCGCATGATTCGGAAGATGGCGTGTACGGGGTTCCTCGTGATCCTCGTTGCCTCTGTGAGCATGGCGGTTCTCCTCGCCTTTATCCAGGCAGGCGGCATACATACCGCCGGTATCCCGGAGAAGAACGCCATACTGGTCGCTGCCCGCGATAGCCCGGAGTCGGCAAAGGCGCTCGCGGATTACATCTGCGACGGCGTTGCCGACCAGGTGGAGATCCAGCAGGCCATCGATGCGTCCCGGTCGAGAGGGATGATCGTCTCTCTCGCAGAAGGGACGTTCACCCTTGATGGAGACCTGGTGGTGCCCGATGATACCACTATCGAGGGGAAGGGCGATACCAGAACCCACCTCCACTGGATATCCGGCCGGCTTACTGCGTACGGGGGGGAGAATATCGTCTTTAGAGACTTTGAGACCTGCGGGACCGGAGCGTTATTCTTCTTCAATTGCAGCCACGTGAAAGTTCACGACGTCACCGCACGCATCGATAACTCCCTTGGCGGGGGGGCGTTCTTCGTCTGGGTGCAAAACAGCGTATCCGAGGATATCGAGTTCGTCAACTGTAAGGCCATCGACTGCGGGAGGATGGGGTTCATGAACGACGGCGAGGGGACCCGGAGACTCATCCGGGATATCCGCTACATCAACTGCCAGGCCATCAACTCGGGAAGGCACGAAAGGTTCGCCCCCTACGGGGAGTGGACGACCGGCTTTGCCATAGCGGAGAACAACGACCTTACCGATGCGGTGCTCACCGGCTGTCTGGCCGAGGGTTCGTTTGAGTCCGGGTTTCACGTCGAAGACGCCCCCACGGTAACGAACCTGGTATTCCGGAACTGTATCAGCAGGAATAACGGCCAGAAACCGGATGCCTTCTACAACCCCTCGGAGGAGTCGCACGGGCTCCACTTCGGTTCGGGCTACTGGGTGCAGGGAGAGACGACGCTCTACAACTGCGTATCCGAAGGCAACGGCAATGCGGGTTTCTCCGCGGGTCCCGGGGTCCGCCTCTACAGCTGCACCGACGACGGTTCGGCGGTGGGGTTCCGCCTGGTGGAGACGCATGATGTCTACATCGAGGACTGCACCAGCCGGAACGCCGGGGCGTATGGGGTCTACGCGCTCGAGGCGGAGAGGATCGTGACGGAGGGCCTGGAGATCCTCGATCCGGCCGGTTTCGACGGGAACGGTTCGTTCTTCGGCACGACGGCGCACCCGGTCGTCGACAGCCGGTTTGACATCGTCGGCCGGAACAGCGAGACCATCCGCACGATCTACGGCGAAGGCTGCCGCGACGTCACGTTCACGGGTGTCATCCGGACCGATCACAGAGAGCCGGTGGTCATCGCGAGAGGGGCAGGTGTCGATACCCGCGGTCTGCAGGTCGAGGCGAAAGAAGAGATCGCGAGCCCCGGCCAGGATGGCGGCTGCGGGCTGAAGAACTTCCTGATCAGGATCATCACGGCGTTTCTATGAAGATAGTCCAGGTTACTGCCTACTACCCGCCGCACACCGGGGGCATCGAGCGCTACGTCCATAACCTGAGCAGGGCGCTTGCCGGCCGGGGCCACGACGTCACCGTCCTGACGGCGAACGTGCCGAGGGGCCGCCCGTTCGAGACCGAGAACGGGGTGGCGATCGAACGCCGCCCCTGTCTGGTGCGCCCCTTCAACGACCCGTTTGTGCCCTCGTTCTTCAGGCCCGGCGAGAGCCTTGCCGGAGCCGACGTCCTGCACGCTCATAATGCCTACAGTTGCGCTGCGTTGAGCGCGGGCGTCGTCCGGCGGAAGTTCGGGGTGCCGACGGTCCTGACACACCACGGGCAGCATATGTTCGGGCATCCCCTCAAAGACCTCTTCGTGACGCTGTACCGGGGGACCATCGAGCACGGGCTTGTCCACCGGGTGGACCGGGTCGTCACCCTCTCTCCCTCGGATGCGGCGTACGTCTCGGCGTTCGGTGTCGGCCGGGAGCGGATCTCCGTCATACCAAACGCGATCTGCCCCGAAGACTTCCTGCCCTGCATCGGTGAGGATACGGCCGGATTTGAGGAGGCGCACAGGCTCGAAGGGAAGAAGCGGGTGCTCTTTGTCGGGCAGATATCGACGAGGAAGGGCGTCGACGTGCTCCTGCGGGCGGTCGACCAGATCGTGCACGAGCAGGGCCGGGACGACCTGGTCTTCCTCTTCGTCGGCGACGGGGATTACCGGGAAAGAGCGCAGGAGCTCGCCCGCAGGCACCGTGTCGAGGAGTATGTCCGGTTCGCCGGGAAGGTGGGGCTCTGCGACCTCGTTGCCGCATACCGGTCGTCGGACGTGTATGTCCTCCCCTCGCTCTCGGAGGGGATGCCCACGGTGATCCTGGAGGCCATGTTCTTCGGCCTGCCGGTCATCACGACCGACCTGCCCTGTCTCCGGGATAACTTCGGCGACCATGCCGTTCTGGTGCCCCCCCGCGACGAGCACGCTCTGGCCCGTGCCGTCACGGGGCTCCTTGACGACGCCGCACGCTGCCGCCGGCTCTCGGAGCGGGGGAAGGAACT
>MPOY01000474.1 GCA_001896715.1 Methanoculleus sp. EBM-46 | reverse complement strand
TTCTCGTTCTTTCGCACCCGCAGGAGGCTGCAGAAGATCTCCCAATACCGGTTTGAGAGATCATCAAGCGGCTCGTGAACCTCAACGAGGAGCCGGGCGGTATCGTCCCACGCGAGGTAGGTATCGAGGAGCTCGTTCATCTCGTTCTCCGGGAACTGTTTGACCAGCGTATCCAGGTATTGAAGGAGGTTTCCGGAGATCTTGTCGTATGCATGCTCGCAGAGCCATGGTTCGTTCGCGAGAGAGGTGAGATAGTCCAGGTACTCTCGCTTAAAGGTCCTCTGGTACGAGAATGGAGCAAGTCTGTACGCGTCACCGACCAGCCTGGCACCGTACCCTTCTTCCCACCGGGCTTTGCTCCGGTACTTCCTCAGGATCTTTTTGATCTCCTGGAGGACAATCTGTTTTTCTCTGTCTACCGGCCCCTCGTCATGAACGTGACAAACCGGCACGGTCGATCCGTCAGGTTGCAGGTAGCTCGCAAGAGGGGTGCCGGTCTGCTCTTCAAACGTCGTCGCCTCGATGAGGGGGCCGTGAAGGTACCAGCAGTAGGGCAACCCGATGTCGATCTCCCGCTTCTTCAGGCTCTGGTGGAGCAGGAACAAGACCTTATAGAGGTGGGTCTGGCGGAAGAGCGGTCCCCCGGCTGGGTTGGCCTCTACAAGGAGGGCTTCAACGGAGTATTTCAGCAGGGAATTTTTTGCCATTGAACTCACCGGGTGCCTGTTTGGTGCGGGAATGTTTTAGCGAATAGATCGTACCAATTCCTCTCTCGTTGCCACGCACCCGACTGTGGTCATCTCCCGCCCTTCCGGGGTGTCGTGCCGGTCGGGATCCGCCATGTACTCCTCAAAGCGGCGGGCGTCGTCGCCTTCCAAGTAGGGGCCTGATTCAATCTCCTGGGCCATATCGCCACCATCCTCGCAGAGTTCGATGTGTCAGGGTGTACCTCTGGCCTCCGTATAGATATACGTTATTACCCCGTTTGCCGGCACACGTCTTCGCGGTCAGGTTCGTATCTGGAGGTTTCGGAGCATCCTGTATCATCTCATCGGCGAGGAATGCCTCCTTTCCTTCCCGGTATACCTCGTAATCCGATCGGTACACACTCCCTGATGTGGAGCAGGTAGAACGTGGCATCCTTCACAGCGGCACCGCCTCCGCCATCACCCGGTCCCTGATAAACCAGTGCAGGGATACGGACTCGGCAACATCGACGGGGA
>MPOY01000517.1 GCA_001896715.1 Methanoculleus sp. EBM-46 | reverse complement strand
TGGACCGTGGGGATATCGCCACGGGGGGTGGGGCCGACGGGGAGGGGGAACTCGTTCCCCCTCCCCTGTCTCTAACGCTCCCGAACTCTGCACATCTCATCGATCCTCCCCGCCGGCATTTCTGCGGGGGATACCACACACTTCTGCCGGCAGCCCCCACCCCACCCACGCCTTCGGTAGGAGATACCCATACCCTTCTGCCGGCACCCCCCACCCCGCCCGCACCTTCGGCGCTCCTCCCCCGCCCCCGCCGGGGACCGAGGCAGTGAGAGGCGATATCCGGCGGGCAACCGTATCCGGGGTGGAGCCTGATGGGCAGCCGTGCCAGGTTCTTCGCCGGCAGTTTTGCTAATTCGCGTCCTTCGCGGCCTCGCGTGAGTCAACGGGTGTAGATAACCATACAGTCGCACGCAAAGATACGAAGGGGAATCAGTAGTTTGATCTCCATGTGAGCTTCCCTGGAACTTCGATGAAGTAATGGTGCGACACGTAAAGCCGTATTACAGAACGCCATGCTTTCTTTTCGGCATGATTCAACCATGGCATGCACTCCCGGTAATGGAGGAGAATTGCTATTACCCGTTCCCCTCATAGGCCAGGCGCCGCCCTCCATCCACCGCCTCTCACCAATACACCTTTCCCCTCTGAGATCCCGAATTTTCGGGGTTTCTTTGGACTTTTTCGAGAGCTCCCGGTATGTAGATTGCTTTTGGAGGGTGCAGGTGCCAAAGGGAAAGCCGTTTAATCTTTGGAATGCGATATGCCGATAATGATTATTCAAATTGGTATACGGAATTTTAAGAGTATCAAGGAGGCCAACCTGCGTTGTAATGGTGTAAATATTATTATCGGTGCAAATAACTCCGGAAAATCCAATATTCTGGAGTCATTAGAATATTACTCGAGATCTCTTACAGTTCCGCTGGAGGAACTATTTGGTCCGGGTCCATTTTCATTTTCACAGATATTACACAGGGGTTCTGATATCAATAAAGAGGGAATTGAGATGGATGTTGCATTCCATGGAATGTATGATACCTCTCACTCTTACCGGATAGACTCTCTACGCAACCCCCCAAGACAACGCCCCAAATTTCGCCTTGAGGTCATTAACGAGTCTATAAACTCTTCAAAAAATCACATCGAACGTGATCATAAAGATTTCCTGCTAATGAGAGAAAAGGGGGTTAACAGGGACCTTCCGCAGGAATTTGTTGAAATGTACAATGCCTGCCGGAGCATCCGGAAATTCCAATTTGTCCCCAAAGAGATAAAAAAAGAGCGTGAGATAGATCCCCTTGAAACTAACATTCCCTTCTTAAAACATAACGGAGAGAACCTTGTCAACGTTCTCTTTGCAATGAGAGATATCAAACCACAGATCTACAGAGAAATAATCGATGATTTCAAAGAAATTTATCCGGATGTTACTGGCCTCTCCTTTACCCATCTAGGGGATTATCGATATGCACTCGAGTTTAGCAGAGAGATCAATAAAGACAACTGGAGTTTCCTTTCTCCGCAGGTATCAGATGGTTTTGTAATCACGCTTGCGATACTGACTTTAATCCATTTACATCAAACTAATAGAATCATACTTATTGAAGAGCTCGAGAATGGGCTAAATCCGTTAACTTTGAGTAAGATCCTTAAAAAAATACTGATAGCCTCAGATGCTTGCGACATGCAATTTTTTATAACAACGCATTCGCCAGTATTACTTGACTGCCTTAACACATTTCCTGAGCTTGTCTTTGTCTGCGAACAACGTGATGGACAGTCAGAATATATCCCTCTCACAGAGGTCCTTAAAAAATTCCGAGATGATTATACTCCCGGGGAGTCGCTCGTGGAGTTGTGGTTAGAGGGGCTGATTGGAGGCCTATAATGACACAGTCCGGGACCTCCACAGTATATATTCACCTTATTACAGAAGGGCCGACTGATAGAAAGTTACTCTCAGTCCTTATTCTGGAGATGATCAAGGGTCACCCCCTTCAATTCGTTGAAATAAGCTCCACTCAGAGGGTTAGAACTGGAAAACAGGCCATTCTAAATAATCATTCGATTTTTTCGAAGTACTTACATTATGGATGTTCTAAGGCTGCAGATATTATTGTGGTGTGTATCGACAATGATGAGAAGCCTGTGAAAGAAGGTGTTGGAAAGGAGACTATAGCCCGGATATCTGTCTTTTATGAGACATTCCTGGAGAAAAACACGTTCTACCAAAATCCCCCGTGCCTTGTCTGTGCAGTTCCGGTTTTCACGATAGACTATTGGATGAAAGCAATCTCTGAAAGGAGAATCGATTGTAATGACATCCTCCCTGCGATGAAGATACCCAGAGAGAGAATAAAGGAAGAAACGTACGGTAAAAAATATGTTTTCAGAGGAACCTTCATCGACGAAGGTGCAATTGAGAGAAAGACCAAAGAGATCAGGAAAGATGGGTCCCTGGATAAACTACGATGTTTGCCATCTTTTCAGGATTTTGAAAGGTATCTTAAGGACTGTTTTGAGAAGAAATCGAATCTGAGACTGTATTAGGAAAATCTTACGGGAATGGCTCGAAATGGCATTTTCGCAAAGAACGAACTGCCGGAGCAGGCATGCGTTACTCTCTGGTATGCACAAACGTCGTGAACAGCGCGAGAATGACCATTTCCACGCCGTGTGAACACTGGCCCTGCTCCCCGAGCGGGGGATGCCGGAGAAGAGTCTGAGTAGCCTGCCGGAGAAGGCCGGGCAGAACGGAAGCGTAGGAGACAGGAAAGGGGGAACGAGTTCCCCCTCTCCGTCAGCCTCTCCCCCGTGGCACCTATACACCACGGTCCAGTGCCCCGAGGTAGGCCGGCGAGAGACCTGGGATCCGGCTGCTCCCCTGATATACGCCCGGGCACCGCCCCTGTTCATCGCAGGAAAAGGCCAGGGTGGGGGTGCCGGCGAAACATACAGAACCCGGGGAGCGCGAGAGACAGGAGAGGAGGAACGAGGTCCCCCTCTCCCCCGACCCCTCACCAGGATCACGTTACCGGGTACAAAAACGGATCGTTCATATCGCCCGGCAGTGCATAGGGTAATATGCCCGCACAGAGCGAGTTCGGCAGAGGATTTGTCGTCAATCTGACACTCCTCTCACGGCACTTCGGCCTGCCCCCCGAGAGAGCCTTCTTTGGCGCAGCGGATCACCTCAACGACCTCACCGTCCCGGAGCAGTTCCGGGGAACCGAGATCGAGGAGCTGGTTGAACGCCTCCGCAAGATGGTGATATGGCACCAGCCGGGCATCCTGGATAAGGAGGACGCGGCAGATATCAGGCGGCTCCTCAACCGGATCGCGATCGCGGTCGATACCCGCCTCGGCATAGCAAACCCCGATGCGGGAAAGTACGACTGACGGGGGCGCCCGTCACTCCCCGGGCGGGTACAGGCGGGGCGGTCCCTGCGGGAGATGCAGGATTTGCCCGGGAATACACCCCATCCCGGAACCGGCCGGAAAGGATCGTTATCGATCCATCACCGCCGGTTCGCCTGGATACTGCATCTCCCCCGGAACCGGCAGGAATGAAGAGATTCTCCGCATCCATACACTATAAGTGGTTATACGACCAATATATACTGTGAGTTTTGCTGCGATTCAGGACACCGCTCGTTCAGCGGAGGTCATAAATGACTGATACCTACGATGCTTCCCACATCACGGTACTTGAGGGCCTGAGGCCCGTGCGGGAGCGCCCCGCCATGTACATCGGCAGCACGGAGGCCCGGGGATTACACCACCTGGTCTACGAGGTTGTGGATAACTCCGTAGACGAGGCCCTTGCCGGGTTCTGCGACCTGATACGGGTCGTCATCAACCGTGACGGCTCGGTCACGGTCGAGGATAACGGGCGTGGCATTCCCGTCGATATGATGCCCCAGTACGGCAAGAGCGCACTTGAGATCGTCCTCACCGTCCTTCACGCCGGCGGAAAGTTCGACAAAAACACCTATCAGGTCTCCGGAGGCCTGCACGGCGTCGGCGTCTCGGTCGTCAACGCCCTCGCAGGCTGGCTCGATGCAACGGTATTTCGGGATGGCAACATCTACACGATGCAGTTCCGGCAGGGCCAGGTAGCAAAGCCGCTCACGTGCCGCCCGGAGACCGAGCACGAGATGAGGGCCCGGTACGAGGAGCGGTACGGCACCCGGCCGGGACAGCACATCGACCCCATCCGCCTCCAGGGAACCCGGATAACGTTCCAGCCCGACCGGTCGATCTTCGAGACCGTCGAGTTCGACTACGACGTCCTGGATCACCGGCTCCGCGAACTCGCGTACCTCAACAGCGGCCTCACGATCGCCCTTCAGGACGACCGCACCGGCGATGCGGTCACCTACTGCTTCGAGGGCGGCATCAAGGAGTTCGTCGCCCATATCGGCGAAGGGAAGGAGAAACTCCACGACGACGTGATCTCCTTTCAGAAGCGCGATGCCGAGAGCATGGTCGAGGTCGATGTGGCCCTGCAGTACAACGACTCATACGCCGAGACGATCTACACCTACGTCAACAGCGTGAACACCCGGGAGGGCGGCACTCACCTCGAGGGGTTCCGGAGCGCCATCACCCGGGCGATCAACAACGCCGCCCGGCGAAACAACCTCTTAAAGAGCAACGACGCCCAGGTCCGGGGAGAAGACGTCAGGGAGGGGCTTGCCTCCGTCATCAGCACCCGGGTCGCCGAACCGCAGTTCGAAGGGCAGACGAAGATGCGCCTTGGGAACAGCAACGTCCGCGGGATCGTGGACTCGCTCGTCTACTCGTCACTCACCGAGTACTTCGAGGAGCACCCAAAAACCCTTCAGGTGATCGTGGATAAGGCGATGACGGCCGCCCGGGCGAGGGAAGCCGCCCGGAACGCCCGCGAGCTCGCCCGAAGGAAGAGCACGCTCGAGACGACCGGCCTCCCCGGGAAACTCGCCGATTGCCAGGAACGGGACCCGGCAAAGAGCGAGCTCTATATCGTGGAAGGGGATTCGGCAGGCGGGTCCGCCAAACAGGGCCGGGACCGAAAGTTCCAGGCGATCCTCCCCCTGCGGGGGAAGATCCTGAACGTCGAGAAGGCCTCGGAGCACAGGATACTGAAGAACGCCGAGATCCAGGCTCTGATATCCGCCATAGGGACCGGTGTCGGCGACAGTTTCGATGCCGAGCGGGCCCGATACCACCGGATCATCCTGATGACCGATGCCGATGTCGACGGCGCGCACATCCGGACGCTCCTCCTCACGTTCTTCTACCGTTACATGCCGGCACTTGTCGAGAACGGCTACATCTACATCGCCCAGCCGCCCCTCTACCGGGTGGCAAAGGGCAAACAGGAGCGCTACGCCTACCGCGAAGAGGAGATGCAGGAGATCGCCGCCGGGTTCGGCGAGAAGGGCGTCACGATCCAGCGCTACAAGGGTCTTGGCGAGATGAATGCCGGGCAGCTCTGGGGCACCACGATGGATCCCAAAAACCGGGTCCTCAAACAGGTCCGGATCGAAGATGCCATCTACGCAAACGATATATTCGAGAAACTGATGGGAGAGAACGTCGATGCCCGGCGGGACTTCATCCGCCGGCATGCTAAGGAGGTGAACAACCTTGATATCTGAACGGGTCGGGGTCGTCCCGGTCAACATCGAGGAGGAGATGAAGTCATGCTACATCGATTACGCGATGAGCGTGATCATCGGCCGCGCCATCCCCGATGCCAGAGACGGGTTGAAGCCGGTCCACCGCCGCACCCTCTACGCCATGTGGGAGATGGGCAACACGAGCGACAAGCCCTACAAAAAGAGCGCCCGTGTTGTCGGAGACGTGATGGGTAAGTACCACCCCCACGGCGATTCGGCCATATACGATACGCTGGTGAAGATGGCGCAGCCCTTCTCCTACCGCTACATGCTGGTGGACGGCCAGGGGAACTTCGGGTCGATCGACGGGGACTCCGCTGCCGCCATGCGGTACACGGAAGCACGGCTCACGAAGGTCTCAGAAGAGCTCCTGACGGATATCGAGAAGGAGACCGTCGACTTCGTCCCGAACTTCGATGAATCGCTCAAGGAGCCCGACGTCCTCCCGGCACGAGTCCCAAACCTCCTCGTGAACGGGTCGAGCGGGATTGCGGTCGGTATGGCGACGAACATGCCGCCCCATAACCTCCGCGAGGTCTGCGAGGCGACCTGTCGCATCATCGACGAACCGGGCATATCCACCGAGGAACTGATGCGGATCATGCCCGGTCCGGACTTCCCGACGGGCGGTGTCATCATGGGCACCGACGGGGTCCGGGATGCCTACCTCACCGGGCGCGGGAAGTGCGTGGTCAGGGGGATAGCAGAGATCGAGGAGGAAGGCCGGACACCGCAGATCATCATCACCGAGATACCCTTCCAGGTGAACAAAGCCCGCCTGATCGAGCATATCGCCTCCCTTGTCCGCGACAAGAGGATCGAGGGGATCAGCGATATCCGCGACGAGTCGGACCGGGACGGCATGCGGGTCGTGATCGACCTCAAGAAGGGTGTCGCGCCGCAGGTTGTCCTGAACTTCCTCTACAAGCACACGGCACTCGAGTCCTCGTTCGGCATCATCAACCTCGCCATCGTCGACCGCCAGCCCCGCACCTTAAACCTCAAGGAACTCATCCAGGAGTTCCTCAAACACCGGGTGGACGTGGTCCGGCGGCGAAGCGAGTTCGATCTCAGGAAGACCGAGGAGCGGATGCACATCCTCCGCGGCCTTCTTATCGCGCTCGATAACATCGACGCCGTCGTCGCCACCATCCGGGCATCTCAAACGACAGAAGAAGCGCTGGCGGCGCTGGTGGCGAAGTTCGCTCTCGATGAGGTGCAGGCGGATGCAATCCTGAAGATGCAGCTCCGGAGGCTTGCGGCGCTCGAGCAGCAGAAGATCCTCGATGAACGCGATGCCCTTGCAAAGGAGATTGAGCGGCTCACCGCTATCCTTGCAAGCGAGGCGAGCATCCTTGCCGAGATCAGGAAGGAGCTTATCGATATCAGCGCCCGGTACGGCGATGAACGGCGGACCCGGATCGGGTATGCCGCGGAGGCGTTCGATAAGGAGGACCTCATCGAGGATAAACCGATGCTGGTCTCGCTCACCTCATCGAACTATATCAAGAGGATCGATCTGGATACCTACCGGAACCAGCGGCGCGGGGGGCGCGGCATCATCGGGATGGCGACCAAAGACGACGACGGCGTCGAGAACGTCTTCGTCGCGAACATGCACGACTGCCTCCTCTGCTTCACCGACAGGGGCAAGGTCTACTGGCTGAAGGTCTACGACCTCCCCGAGGGGCAGCGGACCGGCAAGGGCAAGGCCCTCGTCAACCTCCTGAACCTCGACGGCGGAGAGCGCGTGACCGCGGTGATCCCGGTGCGGGAGTTCGGGTCCGACCACTTCCTCTTCTTTGCGACGAGGGGCGGGACGGTCGCGAAGATGGCGCTCGATGAGTTCTCGCGGCCCCGGCAGACCGGGATCAACGCCATCAACCTCCGCGACGGCGACGAACTGGTGGATGTGAAGGCGACCGACGGGAACCAGGAGCTGATCCTGACGACGAGGTTCGGGCAGAGCCTCCGGTTCCACGAGGAGGCCGTCCGCCCGGTCCGCCGCAACGCCATGGGCGTGCGGGGGATCCGGCTCCGCCACGGCGATGCTCTTCAGGCGGTATCGGTGGTCGAGAACGACCACCTCCTCACCATCACGGAGCAAGGATTCGGGAAACGGACGGACTTCGATGAGTTCCGCGGCCACGGCAGAGGCACGATGGGTGTCAGGAACATCGTCGTCGATGTCCGGGGAGGCTCGGTCATCGGGTCGATGGCGGTCTCCGACGACGACGAGATCATCGTGATGAGCGCATCCGGCATCGTCATCCGGACGAAAGTCTCCGAAATCTCGATCCAGAAGCGGGGCACCCGCGGCGTCCGGATCATGCGGCTCGATGACGGCGACAGGGTCATCGGGTTCACGATCCTGGACGCCGAGGACGAAAAGTAAGCCCCCCATCCTTTTTTTCGTTCACGCTGTTTTCGCATCCGCGCCGGATACTCTGCGGTCGCTCTCCGATGCCCAGGAATGTCTTCACCTCGCAGGTTCGTGCAGATTCCGATCGGCTGTGCTGCCCAGGGTGTCGGCGCTACATAGGAAGATCGCTTCACCATATGAGAAATTATTTAATCTAAAAGAGAAGTACTTGTTACATAGTGAACGTATGAAACAGCAAACGTATCGTATCTGTATCGTCCTGGTGGCTGTCGGCCTATTTTTTGCTCTCGGACTCAGTCTCGTGTTGACATCCGCAAACATGATCGTCCCGGCCGTCGCCGTCGCTGTCAGCATCGCCATCCTCGCCCTCTGCCGCCGCAACGTGACCGAGGTTATTGAAGATGAACTCTCTACGATCCTGCACGGAAAGGCGGCGCTCAGCGCATTCGAGGTAACCATTCTCATCGCCGCGATTGGGTTCGCCGTGCTGATGATCTTCTCGTTCACCGGAGGGTCCGGTTCGAGTTTGAGCAGATGCGAAAACGGGTCTATCCTGGTCGTCTATGGCGTGCTTTCCGCCCCTCCGAACCCGGAGTTTCTCTACGAGAATACCTACCTCATCCCCGACCCGGCGAACCTGACCATCGACGACGTCGTCGCCCTCGACGATCTCTTTGCCGAAGGCCACCGTATCCGGGACACCACCCGCGCGTTCGGCGCGGCGCTC
>MPOY01000219.1 GCA_001896715.1 Methanoculleus sp. EBM-46 | reverse complement strand
TCGGGGTTCAAGCAGCCCGAGCGGGCTATGACGGAACGGGTCGTCACGGCGATGCACAACGACCACGTCGACATCATAGGCCACCCGACGGGGAGGATCCTCCTTACGCGGGAGCCCTACCGGATCGATATCGCCGCGGTCGCGAAGAATGCGGCGGTTCTCGGCGTCCTCTTAGAGATCGACGCTTTCCCGGGCAGACTGGACCTCTCCGACGTCAACGCACGTCTCGCGCGGGATGCCGGCGCCCGGTTCTCGCTCGGCTCGGATGCCCACAACCGCGAGAACCTCCGCTACATGGAGTTCGGCGTCGCGACCGCCCGGCGGGGATGGCTCACGGCGGACGATATAGCCAACACCCGCCCGCTTGCGGGTCTGCGGGAGCTCCTCACCCGGCGCTGACGAGATCCACGAGCTGGATGTCGAACGTCAGGGGATGCCCGGCCAGGGGGTGGTTTGCGTCCAGCGTCACGGTCGATTCCGAGACGTCGCTGACGACGACGATGGCCGCCCTGCCGTCCGGCTGCTGGACCTGGAGCTGCTGGCCCGGTTCGGGGTTGATCTCCTCGGGGAACTGGCTCCGGTCGACCGTGAGCGTCATGTCCTCGCGGTGGGGGCCGTAGGCCTCCTCGGCCGGTATCGTGGCGGTCTTCGTCTCGCCCGGCTCCATGCCGACGACGGCCTGTTCGAACCCGGGTATGACCTGTCCTCCCCCGATGGTGAACTCGAGGGGATCCTGGTCGCCTGACGTATCAAAGACCGTGCCGTCCTCCAGTTTTCCCGTGTAGTGCACCTTGACGGTGTCGCCTTCTTTTGCCTGCACCATGCTGCTTCACCGGCGGGGTGGTGAACAGGAATCCTATTTATGCATGCCGGCCGGACCCGAACAAACCAGGATCGTGCGCCTTTCCGGTGACAGAAACGGCGGCCGGCGATCGGTTAGTCTCCGCTCCGCCGGGCGGCATGCAGGACGCCCATGACGCCGAGTGCGGCGTACCCGGGCGTCCGATCGATCGTGAAGTCGTAGTGCTCCCCGATGTAGTCGAGGAGCCTGCGGTTCACCGGCCCGCCTATCGGGGGGACGTGGAGCTCCATCTCGATGCGGCGTACTCCGTCGAGGTCCGCCGGCCGGATCGACCACTCCGCCCCCTCGCAGTCGCACTTCAGGAAGTCGCACCCGCCGATCATGCCGGCAAACTCACCGAGGGTCCGGGTCGCCACGGTGAGGGTTCTGCCCCCCCAGGTGATCCGCTCATCGCCCCCGCCGCCGAGTGCCCCGGAGACGACCGTGACCGAGACGCCGTTTTCCCTGACGTTCTCCTGCAGAGCCCCGGCAAGGACGGGTTCGACCGCGAGAACACGCCGCGACCGGCGGGCGGCGCGGATACAGAAAGCGCCGACGTTCGCCCCGATATCGAGAACGATATCCTCCGGCCCGATATCGTCGAAATGGTACTCGCCGACGACGTAGACGGCGTCGGCCCCATCAGGCATCCTCCGAAAGGTTACGCCGTCGGAAGTGACGACCCGGGAGGGGTCTTTTGGGGCACGCTCTCGGTACACGGAATAGTATTGGAATTTCGGTATACATGGGCGTTTCTCCCCGGGTGCGCGCCACCCCATCTGCGGCCCCGGAGGGCCTGAATCAGGCCATCTTATTAATCTTTTCCGGCATATTCCAATCGTCGCAGGAGTGCGGAATTTCATTTCCGTCCGGTGTGCAAGACGGTGCCGGTGTGCCGCGCCGGTAAAAACTCCAGTTATATATAAATATATTTATAAATTTAGAAGTGTAAATAATCCATGTAGCACAACCACTTGAGGGGAGATCTGCTATGGCCTACATGGATGGAATAACCTGTATCTGCGGCAACGGCCGGACGCTCGAGGACCACCGGCCCATCGTCGGCAACGACGTCATCTCCGGGATCTACCGAAAAGCGGCGGGCCTCCGGGGAAAACGGGTCCTCCACGTGAACTCGACCTACCAGAGCGGCGGCGTGGCGGAGATGATCCTCTCGCTCGTCCCGCTCATGAACGATGTCGGCATCAGGACGCAGTGGAACATACTGAACGGCGAAGGCGACTTCTTCGTCATAACGAAGAACTTCCACAACGCCCTCCAGGGGCAGGCGATCGCGTTCTCGGACGAGGAGAAAACCCTCTACCTCCGGACAAACGAGACGTTCTCACAGAGAATGGCGATCGACCACGACCTCGTGGTCATCCACGACCCGCAGCCCCTGCCCCTGATCCGGTTCTACGAGAAGACCCAGCCCTGGGTCTGGCGGTGCCACGTCGACCTCTCGAACCCCGACCCCGCCCTCTGGGAGTTCCTCAAGGGCTTCGCCCTCGATTACGACCGGATGGTCATATCGCACGAGCAGTACCGGCGCTCCGGCATGCCTATGGAGCAGTGGATCTGCCGGCCGGCGATCGACCCGCTCTCGGAGAAGAACCGCGACCTCTCCGACGCCGAGATCGCCGGCCTCCTTGCGAAGTACGGGGTGCCGACCGATAAACCTCTGGTCACCCAGATATCGCGGTTCGACAAGTGGAAGGACCCCGAAGGCGTCGTCGACGTCTTCTGCGAGGTCAGGCGGCACGTCGACTGCAGACTGGTCCTCTGCGGGAGCATGGCCCCCGACGACCCCGAAGGCTGGGCGATCTACCGGCGGGTCGAGGAGGCGGCGCGGCCCCTCATCGATGCCGGCGACGTCGTCCTGATCACCGCCGAGGACCACCTGCTGGTCAACGCCCTCCAGAGGGCATCGGCCGTCATCCTCCAGAAGTCGCTCCGCGAGGGGTTCGGCCTGACCGTCACCGAAGGGCTCTGGAAAGGGCGGCCGGTCATCGCCTCCCGCGTCGGCGGCATACCGCTCCAGATAGAGGACGGCGAGACCGGGTTCCTCCTCGACCCGACCGATACGGAGGGGTTCGCCTGGCGGATCCGGCAGGTCCTTGAGAACCCGGAACTCGGCGAGAGGCTCGGCCGGGCCGGCAAAGAGCACGTCCGGCAGCATTTCCTGATCACCCGCCTCCTCTCCGACTACCTGGATATGCTCAACGCCGAGCTCATCGGCCGGAACGCCTGAAGAATAAAGCGATACGCGAGATCCGGAGGGACCGGTTTCCCCGGAATCGGTCTCTCCGGAAAGGTGCGCGGCGGGGTGCCCCGCCGCGTCCGGGATGCAGGATAGGCGGCGCAGGTGCCGGCTCAACATGGTCAGCGGTGCTGGATGCCGGGTATTCTTTTCTATCAATATCCTGTTGTGCACATGCGGAACACAGGGCAGGTACTATGGAAGTTTTCGATGGCGATGAGACTCCGGAAGAATTCAGATATCACGTCCAACCGGTTGACGCAACCACCCCCCAATGATGACAGGATATACATCCGGACATATAATTGTTTCTCACGCCGGCGAACGGTGCCGGTAGCCATGGGGTCTCCTTCACGCTCCCGGTTGTCGTGAGGTACCCCCGGCGGCGCTCGCCGGGTGCGCCGGGGTTTCTCCAAAAAAGGTTCCGGGAGTGCGAAAGATACTCGTCTGCGGCACCGCTCGCCGGCCTGAAAGGGATGAAACCCGGGGCCACCCTCACCGGCCGGCGGTCTCGATCGGGCCGGGCAGCCTGATACCGGCGATGGTCTTTCCCTTCATCCCCTCGATGACCTGGTCGACGGCACCCTGGGGCACCTCGACGGTGGAGTAAGTCTCGTATATGTTGATCGCGCCGATGGCGCCGCCGGGTATGCCGGTCTCGCCCGCGAGCGCCCCGACGATATCCTTCGGCCGGACCTGGTGCTCTCTTCCAAGCGGTATCCGGAGGAGTGCGAGCCCGGTCTCCTGCGCCGGCCCCTGGCCGCCCGCACCGAGCTCCAGTTTCAGGAGGGCGGCGGCGACTTCAAGCGACGTGTAATCCTCAGACGTTATTCGTTCGACCAGGTTCACGTAGCGCTCGAGGCTGCCCTCGTCGATGACCTGCTGCACACGGTCGATCAGTTTTCGCGTCCGGCTCTCCTCGACGTCCCCCGGCGTCGGGAGCGGGATGCGTGCGATCTGGATCCGGGTGTAGTTCTGGATCGTCCGGAGCTTGAAGTACTCTTTTGGGCCCACGAACGTGACGGCCCGCCCGGCCCGCCCGGCGCGTGCCGTCCGGCCGATGCGGTGGATGTAGTACTCGATGTCCTGCGGGACGTCGTAGTTGATGACCAGGTCGACGTCCTCGACGTCGATGCCCCGGGCGGCGACATCCGTCGCGACGAGGATGTCGATGGACCCGGCGCGGAACTTTGCCATGACCCGGTCCCGCAGGGTCTGTTTCATATCCCCGTGGAGGCCTTCGGCAAAGTAGCCCCGGGCCTGGAGGTGGGTGGTCAGGTCGTCGACGCCCCGCTTGGTGTTCGTGAATATGAGCGTCAGGTCCGGGTCGTACATGTCGAGCAGGCGCGAGAGGATCTCGAGTTTGTCCCGGCTGCGCACCTCAAGGTAGAGCTGCTCGATCTGCGGGACGGTCACCTCGCGGCGCGCGACCGATATGAACTCGGGGTCCTTCTGGAACCTCTTTGATATCTCTAAGATGGGTTTAGGGAGGGTGGCCGAGAAGAGGACCGTCTGGCGGCCTTCCGGTGTCTCGTCGAGTATCTTCTCGATGTCCTCCCGGAAACCCATATCCAGCATCTGGTCCGCTTCGTCAAGGACGACGAGGTTCACCGCGGCAAACGAGAGGGTCCCGCGGTCGAGGTGGTCGAGCACCCGCCCCGGTGTCCCGACGACGATCTGGGCGCCGCGCTGCAGCCCCTTGAACTGCCGCTCGATAGGCTGGCCGCCGTATATCGGGAGTATGTTGATGCCCCGGTGGTGCTTTGCCAGGCGGGCGAACTCCTCGGCGATCTGGATGGCGAGCTCCCGCGTGGGGGAGAGGACGAGAACCTGGGTCTCCCGGCTTTCGGGGTCGATCCGCTCGATCGCCGGGATGCCGAACGCCGCGGTCTTCCCGGTCCCGGTCTGGGCCTGGCCGGTCACGTCGCGCCCTTCGAGTATCGCGGGTATCGTGCTCACCTGGATGGGCGTGGGCTCCTCAAAACCCAGATCCTCTATCGCCCGGAGCATCTTTTGCGATATATTGAACTCCTTGAATGTGATATTGTTCTCCATTCATCACTTCTTGGTGTTGCTACCTCTTTATCCCTGCGGGACACCGGTGGCCCGAGAGCGGTGATCCCTATCCGGTCGGCAAAGAGACTGCCAGTATGGCTGCACGACACCCCCCGCCCGTGAGCGCCGCGGATATGCGCGAGGTCTACCGCCGGTATGCGGCCGACCGCCCGGGCCTCCGCGGCATCCTCCTCCCCGACCTTCTGCCGCACGACGCCTGCGGCGCAAGCCCGGCTCTTGGCCGCATACGGGTGCTCTTTTTCGCCGAGCCTCCGCCCTGGGCCGCCGGGACTTCCGACTGCCTGAGCCCCGACTACCCCTACTACTATGACGACCGCTACGACGCCGGGCAGAAACGCCGCTCTCCGGCAGTCTTGCGGAGAACCTCTTTACTCTGCTCGGCCTCGACGGCGGGACGCGCCGCGAGAACCTGGAGGCCTTCGCCGGGAAGGGATGCTACTTCGTCGACATGGTCCGGCGCGCCTTCCGAAAGAACCGAAAAGCGGCCATACCGGCCGACCTCATCCGGGTGAGCGCGAGGGATATCCTCGCCCGCGAGTTCAAGGCGCTCTCCCCGGATTACGTCGTCGCCAAACACGGCGCTTGCCGGTCTCCGGGAGATCGAGCCCCGCGCGAGCGCTCATTCGTGATGCCGGGAAGATCACCGCGATCGGTGCCGACCGCCGGGAGCACCGTCTCCTCCGCGTACCCTACCCCGGCGGGCGGAACCGGCGCTACCTGGGCGCGATCGAGTCGGGATTTCGGGCCATCGGGGATCTTCTGCCCTGATCCGCCTATCCGGCAAGCTTCTTCTTTCCCTCTGCGTAGAGTTCTTCTTTGCGCTTGCGGAGCCGTGCAGCCGTCGATCGCTCTTCAGGGCTCCCCGGCTCTTCCAGCTGGATATCTCTGGCCTCTTTCGCGATCTCCCGGGGATCCAGGTACCCGGACGGCTCCACCTTCTCCCGGTCCTCCCGGTAGAGTTTCTCTTTCTGCTGCCTCTGCTCCTCTGCAGCGGACAGGGCAGCCTTCCCGGAGGTTCCTCCCACTTCGATCTCTCTCCCGCGGGCCTCGGCGATCTTCTTCAACCGCACCTCGAGGACACCGTTTCGGAAGGTGGCTGTCCCCTCTCCGGTGACGTCGGCGGGCAGGGAGACCGTCCGGGCGATCGCACCGACCCTTCGCTCCCGCACGTAGTATCCGGTCTCCTCCCCCTCGTGTATCATCTCCCGGCGTGCGGTTATCCGCAACGTCCTCGGGTCGGTGAGCCGGACCGATATATCCTGGCGCTCGACGCCGGGGAGGTCGGCGACGACCAGAACGTCCGTCTCGTCCTCCCGGACGTCGACCGTCGTCCGGATGCCGCCGGGCAGCGCCACCTGCTGCGCGGCTCCCGATATGCGTCCCATCGTCTCCTCAAACTGCCTCTGCATGTTCGCGATCATATCGTCGAACTCGCCCCAGGGTTCCCGGGCCATTCTTCTCCATGCCATGGATTACTCTCTCCTGCCTCTCGGCGCCCTCGGGTTGTGAACACATGATATATACATTCCTGTGCGGGGGGTGCCGCGGCACCGTCCTGCCGTGCGCGGCAAGAAAGGTCAGCCGGTGCCCCGCCCTCGCCGGATCTCAGCAATACCAACTGTTTTCCCGCGACCGCACAAACAATGAGTCACTCGTGATGCCGCATGTTCCGCTTCAACCTCAGCCCGTCGCTCATCGGCCGGTTCTTCTACCACGACTGCGAGCGCTACCTCCGTTACCACGCGACGCCGGAGCAGGAGCGCGAGAACGCCGGCATCCCGGCGATTGCGGTCGACACGAGCCCGACGACCCGGGCGCTCCTCGATGCCGGCATACGGTGGGAAGAAGAGGTGGTCCGGACGAGGCTTTCGGGACGGGTGCGGGTCCCGGGCGGGACGGGGCCGATATCTGAGCGATCGTTCTCCATCGAGGAGAGTTTCGGCCTCATCCCGAGCCTCTCCCCGGGCGACGCAATCTACCAGGCGACCATACCGGTCTCGGTCCACTTCCTGAAGGGCTACGGCCTCGACCCGGATATGCACCGGTTCTCCCCCTGCCGCCCCGACCTCATCAGGGTCGACGAGGAAGGGCGCCTCTCTGTCATCGACATCAAGGCAAGCGAAGACCTCAGCGTCAGCCACCGGGTCCAGGCGACCCTGTATGCCCTGATACTCGACCACGCCCTCGACCTGCTCGGTATCAGCGTCCCGGTCGACCTCTCCCGGGCGGGGATCTGGCTCTACGGCAAGGACGAACCGGAGTACTTCGACCTCTCCCTCAACATACGGGTGATCGAGGACTTCTTCCGCCACCGCCTCCCCGGCATCCTTGCCGGCCCGCCGGAGGACGTGCCCTGGCACATAACGCCGCGGTGCGAAGCCTGCGAGTTTTACCCTCACTGCCGCGCCGGGGCAGAGGCCTCTTCATCGGTATCGCTGATCCCGGGCCTCTCGCCCACAGCACGGCGGTACCTCCGGGAGGCCCCGTGGGACGGCGGGTTATCGATCAACACCCTCGCCGACCTCGCCGCGTTCCTCCGCGGCCCGGCAAGCGACCGCCACCTCGACGACTGCGGGTCGCTTGCGGGCCGGGGCGACCGCCTGCGGGCAACCGTCCGGGCCCTCGCCACGGGAGAGGTCGTCCGGCTCGCCGGGACGTCGCTTGCCCTCCCCGTCTACGAGGATGTCGCCATCATCCTCTCGCTCCAGAAGGACCCCGTCTCCGGCGGGGTCTACGCCCTCGGGTTCCGGCGGAGCAGGGGCGAAGCGGTCTACGGGACGCCCTCGCACGAGGCGATCTATGTCGCGGCGGACGAGGGCGACTGCGCCCGGGTGCGGCGGGAGTTCATCCGGGCGCTCGCCGCCGAACTCGCGGCCGTCCACGACTACAACCAGGGCCGGGAGTGGGCGGACCAGAAGTCGGTGCAGACCTACGTCTACGACGCCACCGAGGGGGAACTCTTCGCCCGGTCGATCCGGGAGGGGCTCTTTGATCCCGCGACGGCGGAGGATGCGCTCAGGCTGCAGTTCACCTACCAGGAGACCGATATCGCCCGGGGGTCCAGCCACCCGGCAGGCTCGGTAGCGTTCCCGCTCGTCGTCATCACGGGGGAGATACGGCGGATGCTCGCTCTGCCCGCCCCCTTCGCCCTCCGCCTGCCCGAAGTCCTTGCGATCATTCCCTCCTCCCGGTTTGCGTATACCCTCAGCGCAAGCAGCCTCTTCTGGAACGAACTGAGCAACGCCATGAAGGGCGACGCGGTCATCATGGCGTGGAGCGGGCGGGCGGAGGCCGCGGGCTGGATCCGGCAGGAGATCTCGCGCCGGCTGCTTGCGGCGGGGAGCATCCTTGACGGTCTTCGCGAGCGGGTGAAGGCCGGCCTCGTGCGGTGGCCGGAGAACTTCCGGTTCCCGCGCCCGTGGGATGCCGCGACGCCGGAGCTATCGCGCCTCCTCTTCGTGACGGAGTACGAGTCGACGCTTGCCGCCCGGCGGATGCAGGAACTGCGGAGCAGGCCGTGGTCCGTGCGGGTCCGGGAGGGGATCAGCATACCGCTCGAGAAGAGCGAGGGAAACTTCTGGAAGGTGCGAACCCCCCTCGATCTCGCTCTCTTCGAACAGTCGCAGGCGTTCGGGCACCTCCTCGTGCCGGACGGCGATGCGGGGGAGGAGGCGCAGCTCGGGTTTGACGACCTCCGCTACCGGGATAGCCCGAACCCCGGGAAGAGCGGTGTCTCCTTTGCCCGGGTGCACGACAGCATCGTCGACCGGGAGGCGGGCATCGTCCGGGGGCTCGTCCTCACGGTGAACGTCGGCCCGGACCGCACGCCCTTTGTCGAGGGCGACCGTGCGGTGCTGCATCCCCGGTTCACCGACTTCACCGCGCCGCGTTACGTCGACCGCCTCCTCGCCCTGGACCGCCAGCCGGAGAACACGTTCGTCCGGCTCCTCCGCGACCCGCGGGGGTTTGCCGCCCCGGTCGCGGAGACGGAGGCGGTCATAGCGGACGCGGAGCAGACCGTCCTCGACGCCGGGTTCACGAAGAGCCAGGCCCGGGCGTTTCACCGGGTGATGACGGGCCGGCTCACGCTGGTATGGGGGCCGCCGGGGACCGGGAAGACGCATTTTCTCGCGACGGCGATACTCGCCCTCGTCAGGGCCCGGCGGGCGCACGGGGAGCGGATCCGGGTGGGGGTTACGGCGTTCACCCACGCCGCCATCGAGAACCTGCTCGTCCGGGTGCAGGACTCGGTCGACGAATTCGGGCTTGCCGCGGGGTTCCCGATATACAAGCTGAAGGATGCCCGGACGAGCCGGGGCGAGCGGAGCCTCAAGGTTCTGCCCCACGACCGGGCCGACACCGTCGTCGGCTACCCGGCCCTCCTCCTCGGGGGGACGGTGCACAGTTTCGAGCGGCTCGAGAAGTCCCTTCCGTCTCTTGACCTCCTCATCGTCGACGAGGCGTCCCAGATGAGGCCGGCAGACCTCGCGATGGTCCTCCCTCTGCTCGCCGACGGCGGAAGGCTCGTCCTCGCGGGCGACGACCTGCAGCTTCCCCCGGTCATCCAGGGGGAGTACCCGGAGCCGGAGGACGGTCTCCCGGGACTCTGGGACTCGATATTTGCCTACCTCCGGCACCGCGACGATCCTGGCCGCTACACCTGCCAGCTCCAGGAGAACTGGCGGATGAACCGGACCCTCTCGCGGTTCCCGGCGGAGACGCTCTACGGCGCCGGCTACGCTCCCGCGAACGATGCGGTCGGGGAGCAGCGGATCGCCCTTGCCCCGGGCTTGCCGGGCGAGGAATGGATCGCATGGGCGCTCGATCCGGCATACCCGCTCGTCCTCTGCATCCTCGAGAACGTCCGGACGACGGTCGAGAACCAGGTCGAGGCGGGGCTCGTTGCACGTCTTGCCTGCACGCTCCGGGAAAGGCTTCTCGATCCGGCCTCGGGGAACCCGTACCCGGCGACGGCGGACGGCGACGCCCTCTTCTGGCGGCGCGGGCTCTTCGTCGTCAGCCCGCACCATGCCCAGATCGGCGCCATCCGCGACTGCCTCTCCCGGGAGAGGGCCTGGGAGTCCCGGCCGTTCGTGGATACCGTCGATAAGATGCAGGGCCAGGAGGCGGAGGCGGTCATCGTCAGTTACGGCGTAAGCGACGTCGAGACCGCTCTCTCGGAGGCCGGGTTCATCTACAGCAGGAACCGCCTGAACGTCTCGCTGACCCGGGGCCGGTCGAAGTGCGCGGTCTTCCTGCCCCGGCCGCTGCTCGAGCCGCCGCTCGACCTTGTCGGGGACCCGACGGCGGCGGCAGGGCTCCGGCACATGCTCGACCTCCAGGAGTTCTGCCGGACCCACGGCGAGGAGAAGGCGTTCTCCGGGGATGCGCGAGGGGTCAGGCTCACGGTGATGCGGGCGCGGGTGGAGTGAACCGGCCCAACCTATATCCCCGTCCCGACCGAAACGTTGGGTGTGATCGGCAGTCTCGATCCCGACCAGAACGAGCGCGAACAGCGGATCCTCAAAGAAACCCGCGAGCACGGCGCCACCCCCGAGGCCGTCCGCCTCTTTCGCGCCCTCGTCCTCGCGCACTACCGCGCCCACGGCCGCGACCTTCCCTGGCGGCAGACCACCGACCCCTACCGGATACTTGTCTCCGAGATCATGCTCCAGCAGACGCAGGTCGAGCGGGTCGCCGTGAAGTACCCGGAGTTCATCGACCGGTTCCCCGACTTCGCAAGCCTCGCCCGGGCTCCGCAGAGCGATATCCTCCTTGCCTGGCAGGGGATGGGCTACAACCGCCGGGCGCTCGCCCTCAAGAGGACCGCAGAGCGGGTGGTCGACGACTACGGCGGCCGGCTCCCGGCCGACGTCGAGACTCTCGCGACCTTCCCCGGCATAGGGAGGGCGACAGCGGCGGCCATATGCGCGTATGCCTTCAACATGCCGGTCGCCTACATCGAGACGAACATCCGGCGGGTCTTCATCCACTTCTTCTTCCAGGACCGCGAGGGTGTCAGGGACGACGAGATCCTGGTGCTCGTCGAACAGACGCTCGACCGCGAGAATCCGCGGGAGTGGTACGGTGCGTTGATGGATTACGGCTCGATCTTAAAGAAGCGGACGGCAAACCCGAACCGGCGGAGCGCGTCCTACTCCCGACAGAGCCGGTTCGAGGGCTCCGACCGGCAGATCAGGGGAAGGCTGCTCGCTCTCGTCCTCGCGGAGGGCGCCGTCACGGGGGAGGAGGCGGCGGCCCGGGTCGCTGCCGACCCCGGCCGGGCGAGGAGGATCCTCGACGACCTCGTGCGGGAGGGGTTCGTCGCGGAGAGCGAGGGGACGTATACGTGTCGGTGAGGGGCGGACCCCGGGCGGCAGAATCCGGCACCCGGCATCGAGTAATGTGGTCTTGCGGCGCCTTAACATGGGGCCGGCAGCACCCGGACGCCGGACTTTGCGGCAACGCGGGAGTTCGGGTATATGAGCGATGAGATAGTCGCACGTGAAGGCGCGAAGGGGATGCAGGTAATTTGTTTGTTACCTGATCGTACAAATCCTTATATTCAGGTAACAGTAATATGACCCATGACACGGAGCGAGTGAACACATGGACCAGGCTGAAGTGGACACGTATCTTGCCAAAGTCCCATCCGTCATCGTCAACGCGGTCACTCCATTGGGGGACAGGAAGTGCTGGGCGTTGTACGTCGCACTGCTGGACAACGACGAGGGCTTGAGGTTTAACCAGCTGAAAGAGATCTTTAAAGCTGAATCCTCCGAAGTTTCCCGCTCTCTCAAGTCGCTGGCAAACGCAGGGCTTATTACGAAACGTGCGCGCTGTTTGACCGACATAGGGAACAACGAGGTGTCGTATTATGTGCCGACGGTTCTCGGGAAGAGCCTTATAAAGTCGCTTTACATGGGGTTACTACCATCAAAACCGGGAGGCATCACGCACGCATCCAACGTACGAGGAGAATATGGAGATATCAAGGGCAGTAATACCCGGATGGAGATAGGCGTGGGCGAGGGTATACATGATTCTCCAGAGTATTCACGCGGCGCGCCCCGACGCTATAACTCTCTTCCATGCCAATCCTGCGGACGTGTGAATTATGGATCAGACTAAAGAGACGGACGAGCCGAGGTTCTCCGTGGTCAGGAACCGGGAATGCGAGGTAATCCACATCGATGGTGTCTACGGGACACTAAACCCGGCAACAGGGCAACTGGCGTTTTATCAGGATGTACCGAAAGTCGGCATCGATGAAGAAGGCTTGATGTCGCCTCGATCGGTAGAGCGCATACTGGTAGTCGATACGCGGATGTCGCCAGAGACATTTCGATCGATAGCGTACTGGATGCTTGAGCATGTACAGCATTACGAGAAATGGATGAGGGAAAATTTCTGCCGGCAGGAAGGGATGGATAAGGAGGGAGATCGGGACGGCTCCTCCTGAACTGTCGGCTATGACCGAGAAATCATCGGAACAATAGAGCACCATTTTTCACGTATCGCGATGGACTACGGCTCGATCGTAAAGAAGCGGGCGGCAAACCCGAACCGGCGGAGCGCATCCTACACCCGGCAGAGCCGGTTCGAGGGCTCCGACCGGCAGGTTCGTGGAAAAATACTCGCTCTCGTCCTCGCGGAGGGCGGCTGCCCGGGTCGCTGCCGACCCCGGCCGGGCGAGGAGGATCCTCGACGACCTCGTGCGGGAGGGGTTCGTCGCGGAGAGCGAGGGGACGTATACGTGCCGGTCAGGGCGTGACGATCTCGATCGCCGGAGGGACGAGGGCCGATGCGATGGCGTGGCAGATGCCGTTCGTGCAGAATGCGTCGGCCTCGACGATCGGGACGCTGTTGACGGTGATGCCCCGGTCGGACGACCGCACGACGATACCCGTCCCGAGGCTCGACCTGACGGCGGCGACGGACCGGAGATCCTCTGAAGTGAGGATCCCCGGCACGACGTGGTAACTCACGATGAGGAGAAGTTTGTCCGCGTCGCGCCGGATCTCATCCATCCGTTCCTTCTCGACCCGCAAAAACGCCTCGTCCGTCGGGACGAAGACCGTAAAAGG
>MPOY01000614.1 GCA_001896715.1 Methanoculleus sp. EBM-46 | reverse complement strand
AAGAGCGGCGCGAGCAGGATCGCGGCCCCGATGAAGTGCAGGATGCCGAAGACGATGTAGACGGAGGGGAGGAAGAGCCAGGTGACGGCGGTGATGACGAGGCCGTAGCCGAATATCGTGAACCCGCGCCGGGCGTACTTGAGCGCAAGGTCGCGGCCGGCGAGGCGCTGCGAAGCTCTGGCATAGCTGATGGTGAAGGAGACCCCGACGATGAAGATGAACGTCGACGCGGTCATGTAGGCGAGCATGCGGAGGAACCCGCCGGAGACGGGGAGCGGCAGGACGCCGAAGAAGTTGAGGTCGAAGGCGGAGTGAAAGACGATCATCGTCACGACGGCGATGCCCCGGGCGGCGTCGATCTCCCAGTAGCGCTCTCCCTGCACGGTTTCTGCCGTCAGAAGAACCTTCTCCGCACGGGGGCGCCGCAGGCAGGACAGACCTTCGTATCGGCAATCTCGGCGCTCTGCTCCCCGGTGGGTTCGTTGTAGATCCGGGAGAAACCGCACTCTCTGCTGCACTCGAGCACGATGAACGGGCTACAGATCCGGCCCATGCCTCCTCACCCCGTCTTGGCGCACCATGGTCTACATTCTCATGGAGAGATCACCGGATAAGTAGTTTTACCCGCTGGCCCGGGAGGGAGAGCATTTTTCCCCATCCACGCCCTACCGGAGGTATGAGCGACCGTGACGAACATATCGTAGAGGCCGCCGGCAGGTGCCGGGTCGTCATCCAGAACGGCCGTGTGGTCGAGGTCGGGACGCCGCAGATAGACGACTGCCCGCTGGCGCGGCGGTTCGCCTGCCCGGTCGATGAGATGACGCCGGAGGCGATACGGAAGAACATCGAAGGGCGCATCCGGTCCTTCGGTATGTGTACGCCACAGCGCGAAGTCCTCGCCGGGCCGGACTTCGTCATCTTCGGGGCCTCCGAACTCTTAAGCAGCGCCGTCCGGAGGGGAGACCTCGACGCCGCGGTGATCGCCTCCGATGGGGCCGGGACGCTGGTCGCGACGAACCCCGCCCTCATCCAGGGTATCGGCGGCCGGATGTCGGGCCTCGTGAAGACGAGCCCCCTCCCAGCGGTGATCGCGCGGATCGAGGAGAACGGCGGTGCGGTCCTCGACCCGGCAACCGCCGTCATCGATCAGGCCGCCGGCGTCGCCCTGGCGGCAACGCTCGGCCACCGCCGGATAGCCGTGACCACCGCCTCCGCGGCCGAGGCGGCGGTCATCCGGGAGCGGTTCTCGGATGCCGTGATCGTCGCCGTCCACACGACCGGCATGTCGCGGGAAGACGCGGTCCTGATGGTCCGCGCGGCCGATCTGGTCACCGCCTGCGCTTCGCAGCATATCCGGGATGCTGCGGCAAAGACCGCGCTCCTGCAGGCAGGAAGGTCGATACCGGTCTTTGCGATGACCCCGGCGGGAAAGGCGATCATACTCGGGAAGGTCGCCGAGACCGGCCAGCAGATCGTCGTCCATGGCGCGCGCCTCCCGGTATCGGGTCGGGAGTCCCCCTCGCCGCTCTGCTGACGCTTCACCGGCCCGGGATGCCGAGGTGATCCGCGAGCTCGGAGAAGCGCGCAAGCACGATATCGGCCCCGGCATCCGCCGGGCCGTTCCCGTGCCAGTCCCCGTAGGCGGCAAACGCGGTCACCATACCAAGCCGTCTCCCCGGGGCGATGTCGCGGTTGGGGCTATCGCCCACCATCATCGCCGCTGCCGGCGCCGTATCGAGCCGCCGGAGGGCATAGAGGAGGGAGTCGGGCTCAGGCTTGCGTTTCCCCGATATCTCCGGGGTCACCACGACCTCGAAGAGATCGATAAGCCCGGTCCTCCCGAGCCTCCGGCGCGCCTGGACGAGCTCTGCGTCGGTGGCGACCGCGAGCCTGATGCCGGCATCCGCGAGGTGCCGGAGCGTCTCCTCGACGCCCGGGTAGACCTCGATCCTATCGAGTTTCACGTCCTCGTAGGTGCGGCAGCAGACCTCGAACGTCCCCGGATCGTACACCCCGAGGTCGTCAAGGTAGCCGCGTATGTTCCTGTGGTCCTCAAACCCGTAGGTGCCGCTGATAAACCGCGAGAAGAGCGCTTCAGGGTCTCCTGCCCCGATGTAGTCGACCACGCACCGGCACGCCTCCCGCTTTGCTCCGACGAAGTCAAAGAGGGTGTTGTCCATATCGCAGATGACCGCCTCTACCGTGTTATGCCGAGTGCCAGAAGTTGTCTGCATATCGAGACCTCTCGTGAGAATTCATGGTAGATTTCGTCGTCCCGGAAACGCACCTTCAGTTCGTCGAGATCGTTGCCCTTCCCGCCGTACTCCCCGAAGATCGTGGTGCCGCTGCAGCCTATGAACCCGAAGACCACGGCGAGGTTGAAGAGCAGCCGCCGGAACGCCGACGCCGTGCAGGTTGTTGCCTCAAGGCGGTATGGGCGGTCGAAGTAGAAATACTCAAGCCCTTCCGTCATGCAGAGGTCCGCCATGTAGATGTCGGCGGTCAGGAGAACCGGAAGGGCATACCGCTCCTCCTCGAACTTCCGCAGCGCCTTGACGATGTTACGGTCGTTCTCCTCTGAGAGGTGCGTGTGCGGGCCCGGCGAGGCTATCTCCGTCGCGCGGTCGCGGATGGTGCGGTACTCTTTCAGGGCGAGGTATGCCGCTTTCCGGGACCGTTTCATCCGCTTGTTCTCAAGCTCCCCGATGAACTCCCGGCAGCCGGGCGCATGCTCTATCATCTCATCGATCATCTTTCGCGGGTACTTGCGGTTGATGGCATACGCGATCTCGTCGCGGACGGTATCGACGATCAGGTAGGAGGCATGATCGATCCCGGGGTTGTTCGATGCGAAACCGTGGTAGAAGAGGTTTGTATCCAGGCCGAAGAAGACCGTCTTCTTCAGCTGCCCGTACGAGGTGCGCATCGCATCAAAGGCGGCCTGGTTTGTGTACCGGCTGATCCCGCTTGCAAACATGCACTCCGAGAAGTCGGCGTAAGAAGGGAGCTCGGCGGCGATCGGCCCGTATCCGGCGAGCCAGTTCTGGAAGGTCTCCCTATCGGCGGGGAGTTCAAGTCGAAAACCGGTGCCTTCCGGGTGCGCGACGAGGAGGTCTCCTTTGTAGAGCGGGTACGTGACCCGGATAGCATCGAGGCTGTTGAGGAGGACCTGCAACTCGGCCTCCCTGACGATCGCGTCGTTCACGGTATCACGGCGCGGGTGCCTCCGGTAAATATCGGAGGAGGAAGCGCGCCCTCCTTACCAGCCCAAAGGTGATCCCGGGTACAACGCATCGGCGCTCCCGCGGGCGAGGCATGCACGGCGGGCAAGCCCGTCGCCGGATAACCGGCACCGCCCGGCCGGTGCGAATAAGGCCGCCTGTACACATTCCATGGAAACGTCTCCGGCGCACTCAAAATACCTTTCCCTGCAACCGCCCGGGGATCAACCGGAGGCGGTCGACGAGAGCGCCCCCGCATCCTCCATGATATCACGGATCTTCTGGATCTGGTGCGGGATCATCATATACGGCTTTGCGACGTCGTCGGTGCTCTTCATGGCAAGGTAGTAGATGTGCCGGATGTCAAGCTCCGCAAGCGAGACCGCTATGAGCGCCCCGGCGACCGTGACCTTCCTTCCCGAGGTGATATCGATCGCCACGTGGCATCCCTGCCGGATGAAGTCCGAGGCAAGTGAACGGATCGTCCGGCCGGCCTGCACGAAGTCCGCTTCGGGCAGAACCTCCACATCGACTGCCGGAACAAACCCGTATCCCTCCGAGACTATACGGACTGCCCCGGCCGCGATCGCTGCGTTCGCCGCATAAGGTTCTTCGGTGACGATAGCGACCCGTTCGGGGCGCAGTCCCTTCTCCCGCAGGACTGCCTGGTATGCGTTGACGAGCGCCCATGTCGAGCGGCCGAGGAGTGTTATGTAGACATCGCCGGGGGCGGAGATCATCGGGGGATCACCGGAGTAGACTCACCCCGCTTGCTATATAGGCTTTGTCGGGAGCCCCCTTTCGGGATGAGGTGGTGCGGGGGGCATTCCAGGCCGCACGCTCCGTCCTTTTTGCCTCCTTCCCCGTATATCCGCCTCTCCCGGGGCCATGCCCGGTACATCGCCTGATTTTTGCGGCATTCCGCTCCCGGGATGCTCCCAATACGCCTTTAACGCTAAAGGAATTGCAAAATCTCGCAAATAAATTGGTAAATTTTT
>MPOY01000027.1 GCA_001896715.1 Methanoculleus sp. EBM-46 | reverse complement strand
GCGAGGGCAGGGTCACGGAACTCTACGCTCTGGCCTACACGCGGCCCATGGAGCTTACCGGCGTCCCGAAGAAGGTTCCCGACCTGATGGAGATGCGGATCGCCGGCGGAAGCCTCGACGACCAGGTCACCTATGCCGCCGGGGTTCTCGGGAAAGAGGTTGTCATCTCCGGGAACCTCAAGGTCGGCGAGTACGTCGACGTGACCGCCGTCACCACCGGTAAGGGCACCGAAGGCCCCGTAAAGCGCTGGGGCGTCCAGGTCCGGAAGCGGAAACACTCCCGGGGCGGCAAGAAGCGCCACATCGGCAACCTCGGCCCGTGGCACCCGCACCACGTCCGGTGGCAGGTGCCCCAGATGGGTCAGATGGGCTACCAGCAGCGCACCGAGTTCAACAAGCGGATCTTGAAGATCGGCACGAACGGCGACGAGATAACCCCGGAAGGCGGGTTCCTCCACTACGGCCTCGTGCGCGGCCCCTACGTGCTGATCAAGGGTTCCGTTCCCGGGCCGAACAAGCGTCTTGTCCGGATACGGCCCGCTATACGGCAGGGTGAACACACCGTCCGCACGCCGACGATCAACTTTGTCAGCGCGCAGAGCAAGCAGGGGTGAGCAGCGATGAAGGCACAGGTTCGAACACTGGCAGGCGAGATCGCCCACGAGATCGATCTCCCGGAAATATTCGATGAGGAGTACAGGCCCGACCTGATCAAGCGAGCAGTCCTCGCGCTCCAGAGCACCCGGTTCCAGCCGCACGGGACAGACCCCTACGCGGGCCTCCGCACCTCGGCAGAGTCCTGGGGCAGCGGGCGAGGCGTCGCTCAGGTCCCCCGCCTGAAGAACGGAAGCCGGGTGGCCCGGGTTCCGCAGGCAACCGGCGGGCGTGCAGCCCATCCCCCGAAGGTCGCGAAGGTTCTCGTCAAAGAGATCAACAGAAAAGAGAAGCAGAAGGCTCTCCGATCTGCAATCGCAGCCAGCACATCCCCGGAACTCGTCCGTGGGCGCGGGCACCTCTTCGAGGGCGACCTCCCGCTGGTCTTTGAGGACCGGTTCGAGGAAGTCACCCGGACGGCCGACGTCATCGCGGCGCTCTCCGCACTCGGCGTCTACGCCGACGTCGAGCGGGCGAAGGGCAGCAAGAAGGTTCGCGCGGGGCGCGGCACCATGCGCGGCCGCCGCTACAAGCAGCGCAAGAGCATCCTGATCGTCACCGGAGACGAACCGCTCCGGGCGGCCCGGAACCTTGCCGGCGTCGACGCCGTTGCGGTCGACCAGCTCAACGCCGAGCTCTTCGCACCCGGCACGGAGGCAGGACGCCTGACGGTCTGGACGGAGTCTGCAATCAGGAGGCTGGAGGAGCTCTCATGATACTGAAATACCCGTTCGTTACTGAAAAGGCAACGATGATGCTCGAGGGCGAGAACAAACTCCAGTTTATCGTGCAGAAGAACGCCACCAGGCAGGAGATCAAGCGCGAGCTGGAGGCGGCTTTCGAGCAGGATGTGGTTGCTATCCGCACCATGATGACGATGAAAGGCGAGAAGAAGGCCATTGTAACGTTTTCAGATGCAAAGGCGGCTGAAGAGATCCTCAGCCGGCTGGGGATAATGTAAGGTGAGTAGCGAATGGCACATAGAATTATAGCGCAGAATCGCGGTAAAGGGGGTCCGACCTATCGTGCACCGTCGCACCGGTACAAGGCCGAGCTCCGGCATGCCGGGAAGAACACCACCCTGACATCCGGGCGCGTCGTCGATATCGAGCACGACCCCGCCCGCCACGCGCCGATCGCCCTCACCAGGCTTGACGACGGCAAAAAGGTCTACATCCTTGCCACCGAGGGCCTCGGTGTCGGGGACACGGTCACCTGGGGATCGGGAGGCGCCGTGAAGAACGGAAACACCCTGCCGCTCCAGGAGATCCCGGTCGGTGCATACATCTGCAACATCGAAGCCAGGCCCAACGACGGCGGCAAGTTCGTCCGCGCAAGCGGCGTCCAGGCCCTCGTCATCGGCAAGGCCGACGACGGCAGAGTCGGCGTCCGGATGCCGAGCGGCAAGAACAAGTGGTTCAGCGGTGTCTGCATGGCAACCGTCGGTATCGTTGCCGGCGGCGGACGGGGCGAAAAACCGTTCGCCAAGGCAGGAAAGAAGCACTTCCATGTCAAATCCTCCGCAGAGAAGTGGCCCCGCGTCAAGGGCGTCTGCATGAACGTCATCGACCACCCGTTCGGCGGCGGCGGTCACCAGCACTGCGGGCGGCCAAAGACCGTATCCCGCGGGACATCCCCGGGAAGAAAGGTAGGGCATATCGCCGCCCGGAGAACCGGCAAGTGGAAGAAGTGAGGGGTGAATCATGGCAAAGAAGACACAGAAGCGAATGCCGCGACGGCGTGAGGAGTTCACCTATCGCGGCCACTCCGTTACGGACCTGCAGCAGATGGCTCTCTCCGAGCTGCTGCCGATCATGCCGGCCCGGGCACGCAGGAAGTTTGACCGGGGTCTCTCCCGGGATCACGAGAAACTCCTCGCCGATGTCCGGTCGGGGGATGAGACCATCCGCACCCACCTGCGTGACATGGTCATCATGCCCGAGATGGTCGGGAGGACAATCCAGATCCACAACGGGAAAGAGTTCCAGAAGGTGGAGATCCAGCCCGAGGCGGTCTTTCACTACCTCGGAGAGTTTGCACTGACCCGTAAGAGGGTCTCTCACGGCAGCGCCGGTATCGGTGCGACCCGGTCGAGCAAGTACGTACCGCTGAAGTGATGGCTATGGCAAGGACTGAATACTCAGCAAATATCGAGGGTGAGAACGTCGCTCGCGCAAAGGCGAACGAACTTCCCATCTCACCCAAACACTCGATCGAGATTGCCAGGTTCATCAAGAACATGACCACCACCGAAGCCAGGGCATACCTTGCCGATGTGGTGGAGCTGAAGAAGGCCATCCCCTTCAAGCGGTTCAACCGGAACGTCGCCCACAAGCGGGGCCTCGACCGGTGGGCGGCAGGCCGCTACCCGGTCAAAGCCGCGGAAGCCTACATCAGGCTGCTTAAGTCCGTCGAGCAGAACGCCGAGTACATCGGCCTCGATACCGAGAACCTCCGGATCGACCACGTCGCCGCGAACACGGGCCGTGGTCTCCGGGCGTTCTTCCCGCGTGCGATGGGTCGCGCCACCCCGAAGCGCAGAGAGACCGTGAACATCGAGATCGTCGTGACCGAGGTGGCGTAATGGCAATCGAGAAGAAGTTTATCACAGACGGCGTGAGGAACGTCCGCGTCGAGAAGTTCCTCACGAAGGAACTCAAGCGGGCCGGCTACGGCGGCATGGATATCACCCGGACGCCGCTCGGCACCCAGGTGACCATCTTTGCGGAGAAACCCGGCATCGTGATCGGAAAAGGCGGCAAACAGGTCCGCCAGCTCACCCAGGATCTCGCTGCCGCCTACGCAATCGAGTCGCCGCAGGTGGAGGTCCAGCAGGTCCAGAACCCCAACTTCAACGCCCAGATCATGGCGGAGCGGCTTGCGAACGCCCTTGAGCGCGGCTGGTACTTCCGGAAGGCCGGGCAGAGCACGATCCGCCGGGTGATGGACTCCGGTGCGCTCGGCTGCGAGGTCATCATCGCCGGAAAACTGACCGGTGCCCGGGCACGGACCCAGAAGTTTACCGAGGGGTACGTCAAGCACTGCGGCGAGCCCAGCGAGACGATCGTCGAGAAAGGCTACGCCGTCGCCGTCAAGAAACTCGGGACCATCGGGGTCCAGGTCAAGATCGTTCCGCCGGATGCGCGGCTGCCCGACACCTTCGACGTCCTCGCGCCCGCGCCGAAACAGGCTCCGGTTCCGCCCGCCGAGCCCGAAGAGGTCGGCGAGGATGAGTTTGAGGATATCCCCGACGAGGAGTACGTGGAGGAGAGGTAAATGGCAATCTTTCGGGCAAACGAAGTGAGACAGCTCACCGATACCGAGCTCCTCGAACAGGAGCAGAAACTTTCCCTCGAACTGATCCAGGAGCGGGGGAAAGTCAGCGCCGGCGGCGCTACCGAGAATCCCGGGCAGATACGCGAGATACGGAGGACGATCGCGCGTATCCGGACCGAGCAGAACGCGCGGAGGACCGCATGATCTCTCCCCAGAACATCCTGCGGCACGAGTTGATCGGCCTGGATGTTCTGGTCGCCCGCGCGAGCAACCCGGGTCATGTCGGGGTGTCCGGTCGCATCATCGATGAGACGAAAAACACCCTGGTCATCCAGACCGGGCGAGGAGAGGCGCGGATTCCAAAGCGGTTCAGCGTATTCCGCATCCGGCTCCCGGACGGCACGACCGTCGACGTCGACGGCTCGAGCCTGGAGATGCAGCCGGAACGGCGGATCACGATGCGCATAAAATGAGGATGAATAATGGCACGAAACATTGGGTTAGACGTCGCCGTTCCGGAAACGGAATGTGATGACGCAAATTGTCCGTTTCACGGCACTTTGCCGGTACGCGGCCAGGTGATTACCGGCAAAGTCGTGAGCGACCGTATGAACGGAACCGTCGTCGTGGAGCGTGAGTTCCTCCACTACGTCAAGAAATATAAGCGATACGAGAAGCGCCGGTCCCGGTATCATGCCCACAGCACGCCCTGCATCAACGCGGGCGTCGGCGATGTGGTCCGGATTGCGGAGTGCCGCCCGCTCTCGAAGACCAAGAACTTCGTGGTGGTCGAGGTGATGAAGGAATGAAGGCGATGCAGTCGACCATTCCGCGCGCCCTCGCCACCGGCTCCCGGATGGTCTGCTCCGACAACACCGGCGCACGCCTCGTGGAGGTCGTCTCGGTCGACGGCTACCACGGTGTCCGGCGACGACAGCCCTGCCTGGGCGTCGGCGATGTCGCGACCGTGAGCGTCAAGAAAGGCACCCCCGATATGCGGAGGAAGCTTGAGAAGGCGGTCGTCATCCGGCAGAAGAAGGAGATCCGCCGGCCGAACGGCATCCGGCTCTCGTTCGAGGACAACGCCATGGTGCTCATCAACGAGCGCGGCGAGCCGAAGGGGACCGAGATCAAGGGCCCTGTCCCCCGCGAGATCGCGGAACGGTTCCCAAAGATCGCCTCCATGGCGACGATCATCGTGTAAGGTGTGGTGAAAGATGGTACGCATAGTCAGCAAACAACCGAGAAAACAGCGTAAAGCGCGTTACAACGCGCCGAACCACACCCGGGGCCGCTTCCTCTCCGCATCCCTCTCCCCCGAACTTCGCGGGAAGTACAGCGTCCGGAGAACCCGTGTGGTCAGGGGCGATACCGTGAAGGTGCTCCGTGGCGACTTCGCCAAAGAAGAGGGCATCGTCGATGCGGTCGACATGAAGATGTGCCGGTTGATCGTGCACGGCGTGATGGTGACCAAATCCGATGGAACCGAGGTTCCCCGGCCGGTCGATCCCTCGAACGTGCAGATCACGAAGCTCAACCTGAAAGATAAACTCCGCGAGGAGAGACTCGGAGGCGGAGCATAATGTCCAATCATCTCAAGCGGCTGGTAGCGCCGGGATCCTGGCATATCCCGAAGAAAGTACAAAAGTTCGTCATGAAGACCGCTCCGGGGCCCCACAACGCCGGCGCCCTGCCGGTCGGTGTCTGGCTCCGCGAGCATATCGGCCTTGCAGGGAACGCAAGCGAGGTTCGAAAGATCCTCCACCAGCGCGACGTCATCGTCAACGGGCGGGCCTGCAGGAACCCCCAGATGGGCCTTGGCGTCTTTGACATCGTCTCGATCCCGAAGCTTGCAAAGCACTACCGCATCCAGCTCGACAAGCGGGGCAACCTGATTGCCGTCGATATATCTGCGGCGTCCGCAAAGACCCGGCTCTGCAAGATCCGGAATAAGACCACCGTCAGGGGCGGCAGGGTACAGCTGAACCTTGCGTTCGGCGCGAACGTACTTGCCGACAACACCTACAGGGCAAAAGACTCTATCGTCGTGACCCTTGGAACGGACGGCGAAGAACGGTTCCGGATCGTCGACCACTTTCCCTTTGAGGAAGGCAACGTGGCCATGGTCGTCGGCGGAAAGCACTCCGGGAAGGTCGCGAGGATCGTCGAGATCGCGAGGACCGCAAGCTCCGTCCCGAACCGGGTGATCCTCGTGGACGACTCGACCGACGAGCGGTTCGAGACCATCGAGGAGTACATATTCATGGTCGGCCGCTCCGCGATCGCACCCGAACTGGAGGCTTCGGCATGAGCGCGATGAAGGATATCTACATCGACAAGGTCGTCGTGCATATGGGGGTCGGAGAGAGCGGCGAGCGTCTGGTCAAGGCCGAGGACCTCGTGAAGAAGATCACCGGCCAGAAACCCGTCCGCACCATCGCAAAGCGGACCCAGCCGGCGTTCGGCATCCGGAAGGGCGCACCCATCGGGTGCAAGGTCACCCTGCGCCGGGCAAACGCCGAGAAGTTCGTCGAGACCGCGCTTGCCATCGTCGAGCGGCACCTTGCCGCCTCGCAGTTCGACCGGACGGGTAACGTCTCCTTCGGCATCGAGGAGCACACGGACTTCCCCGGCATGGCCTACGATCCGGCAATCGGCATCTTCGGCATGGACGTCAACGTGGTGCTCGAGCGCAAAGGCGTGCGAATTGCACGGAGAAGCGTCGAGCGCAGGAAATTGCCGGCAAAGCAGAGAGTGAACCAGGAAGAAGCCATCGCGTTCATGCGCGAGCGCTACCAGGTGGAGGTATAAGGTATGGCAGAAAAGTCAGGTGCATCTGCTCCGGGCGCGGGTGTAAAGAGGTTTGGCCGTGGCGCGAACGAGTGCCGCATCTGCGGCCGGAAGCAGGGCCTGGTGCGTAAATACGGCATATATTTCTGCCGCCAGTGCTTCCGCGAGTGGGCCGGAAGGATGGGCTTTAAGAAGATGAGCTAAGGGGTGAGAGAATATGGCACGACTGAATCCAATCGCTGACGCGATGAGCACGATCAAGAATGCCGGCGACGCAGGAAAGAGCGAGGTTATTGTTGAACCTGCCGGCAAGCTCCTGGGCGCAATGCTCCGCGTTATGCAGGAAAACGGCTTTATAGGCGGCTTCGAGTTCATCGACGACGGCCGCGGCGGCCAGTTCCGGGTCCAGCTCCCCGGAACGATCAATAAGTGTGGCGCCATCACCCCCCGGTTCTCGGTGGGTATGGCCGATATGGAATACTGGGAGTCGCAGTACCTCCCCGCGAAGAACTTCGGTATCCTGATCGTCTCGACCTCGAAGGGAGTCATCTCCCACGAGCAGGCCCGGGGCGAAGGTATCGGCGGGCAGCTGCTGGGATACGTCTACTGACGGAGGAGAGACTCATGGGAATACTACGACAGATCGAGATCCCTCCCGGCGTGAACGCGAGACTCGAAGGCAGCGTGCTCACGGTATCGGGGCCGAAAGGCACGCTGGTCCGTGATATGCGTTTCCCGCAGATCGACGTCAGGATCGCCGACGGCGAAGTCATCGTCTCCACGGCATCCGACAAGCGGCGGTTCCTTGCCATGAGCGGCACGCTTGAGGCGCACGTGAAAGGCATGTTCCGGGGCGTCGTCGAAGGTTACGAGTACCGCATGAAAGTGGTCTACAGCCACTTCCCGATCCAGCTCAAACTGCAGGGCGACCGTCTTGAGATCGGTAACTTCCTCGGCGAGAAACAACCGCGGGCGGCAAAGATCATCGAGGGCGTCACCGTCCGGATTGGAAACGACGAGGTGACGCTCACCGGTATCGACAGAGAGAAGGTGGGCAACACCGCCGCGAACATCGAGCACGCGACGAAGATCACGAAGCGTGATCCCCGGGTGTTCCAGGACGGCATCTACATCACCGAGAGGGCGTGAAGAGAATGGATGAAACACGAAGATTGATCCGCGCCCGTGCCCGGCACAACAAACCTGCCTTCAAGAGGCGAGGACTCCACCGCAAAGCGAAGCTCGAAGATGTCTGGCGGCGGCCGCGCGGTCTGCACAGCAAGCAGAGACGACAGTTCAAGGCAAAGGGAGCGCTTCCCCGGCCGGGGTACGGGAGCCCTGCCGCAGTTCGCGGCATGCACCCGAGCGGTTACGAGGAAGTCCGGATCTTTACGCCGGCAGAACTTGCCGGGTTGAACCCGGAGAGCCAGGCCGTCCGGATCGCCGGAGCGGTAGGCAACAGAAAGCGCGCAGAGATCCAGACCCGCGCCCTGGAACTGGGGCTCAAGGTACTGAACGCAAAAGATCTCGTCCGTGCGGTCGAAGCGCCGGTTGAAGAGGAGGCGGATGAGGATGAGTGATCTTGCCAACCAGAAGCGGATGGCGGCCGCCATCCTCAAGTGCGGGGTCAACCGTGTCTGGTTCGATCCCGAGCGCCAGACCGATATCGAGGATGCCATCTCCCGAAGTGACCTGCGGACCCTCATCGAGGAGGGTGCGATCAGGGCTCACGCCGTGAAGGGGAACAGCCGCGGCAGGGCGCGTGCACGAATGGCACAGCGTTCCTACGGCCACCGGAAGGGCCCGGGTCGGAGGAAGGGTGCCGCCGGTGCCCGTGCATCGAGCAAGCGCACGTGGATCGGTAAGATCCGGGCACAGCGCCGGGCTCTGCGCGATATGCGCGGCGAAGGCAGGATCGAGCGGAGTCTCTACCGCGTGATGTACCGGCGGGCTTCCGGAGGCCAGTTCCGGAGCGTGGCGCATCTTGAGGCTCAGGTTGAGATAGCGGCAGGGAGGATGAGATAATGGCAACAGGCCCACGATACTTCGTGCCCTTCCGAAGGAGACACGAAGGTAAGACCGATTACTACAGGCGGATGTCGCTCCTCTCGTCAGGCAGCCCGAGGATGGTCGTCCGGAAGACGAACCGGCAGATCATCGTGCAGCTGGTCGTCCCCGGGAGTGAGGGAGATCGCACCCTGGTGGCTGCGTACTCGGCCGAGCTTGCCGGTTACGGCTACGAGGGATCGACCGCGAGCACTCCGGCCGCCTACCTGACCGGGATGCTGTTTGCGGTCAAGGCGTTGAATGCAGGGTATGAGGAGGGTATCCTCGATATCGGGCTTGCCCGGGCAAAATCCGGGGCGCGTGTCTTTGCCGCCCTCAAAGGAGCGGTGGACGGCGGCCTCGATATCCCCTACGGCGAATCGATCCTCCCCGATGAAGAACGGCTCAAAGGTGCCCACATCGCGGAGTATGCTCCCGAACAGGCGGGCAACCTGGTAGCGAATGTAGAGGCTGTGGCTCTGGCCATCAAGAAGGAGCTGGTGTGACAATGGCATACGCACAGGAAGAATGGATTCCGCTCACCGGTCTCGGGCGCATGGTCGCCGCAGGCGAGATCACCAGTATCGATGAGGTGCTCGCGAGCGGTAGACCGATCAAGGAGCCCCAGATCGTCGATCTCCTCCTGCCCGACCTGGAGGACGAGGTGCTGGACATCAACATGGTCCAGCGGATGACGGACTCGGGTCGCCGCGTAAAGTTCCGCACCGTCGTGGTGGTCGGCAACCGGAACGGCTACGTCGGGTTCGGCCAGGGCAAGGATGCCCAGGTCGGCAACGCGATCCAGAAGGCAATAACGGATGCAAAGGTGAACCTCATCAAGGTCTACCGGGGATGCGGGAGCTGGGAGTGCGGGTGCGATACCACCCACTCGATCCCCATCGAGGTGACCGGCAAGGCAGGCAGCGTCCGGGTGACGCTGAAACCCGCCCCGCAGGGGATCGGTCTCGTGACCGGGGATATACCCAAGAAGGTCCTGACCCTTGCAGGCATCAAGGATGTCTGGGCATTCAACCGGGGGCAGACCCGGACGACCATCAACTACGCCAAAGCGACGTTCGAGGCGCTCCGGCAGACGAACATCGTCAGGATCGGGGGGACGGAGTAAATGTACGCGGTAGTGCAGGTGCGCGGCGTGGTCAATACCAACCGCGAGATCAAGGACACCTTGAAGATGCTCCGTCTGCACCACGTCAACCACTGCGTCCTCGTGCCCGATACGCCCGCGTACCTCGGCATGATCCGCAAGGTGAAAGACTTCGTGGCGTACGGCGAGGTGGATGCAGGGACCCTGGCCACCCTTCTCCGCACCCGGGGCAGGTTGACCGGCGACGAGAAACTGACCGACGAGTACGTCCGTGCGCATACGCCGTATACCGGTATCGATGAGTTTGCGGCGGCACTCTGCAGCGGTGAGACCGCCATCTGCGATCTCGCCGAGATCAAGCCGGTACTGAGACTGCACCCACCACGAAAGGGCTATAAAACTATCAAGCGAACCTTTCAACAGGGTGGAGCTCTCGGCTACTACGGATCCGAGATCAACGATCTCCTCTATAAGATGAGGTGAGACTGATGCCCGTAAACAAGAGAACCAAATACAGGGGTTCACGGACCTGTGGCGGCGGCACGCACAAGAACAGGCGCGGTGCCGGCAACAGGGGTGGACGGGGTAGAGCCGGGCAGCGGGATCACCGCTTCTCCCACTTCTACTTGAAGGGCGAGATATCCAACGGCAAGCACGGGTTCATCAGCAAGACGTCCGTGCCGGTGTCCGCCCTCGATGTCGGGGAGATCGACCAGATGGTCGAAGCGCTGCTCCGCGAGGGGTTTGCAAGCAAAGAGGGCGACCTCATTGCCCTTGATGCCGCCGGGCTTGGTATCGACAAGGTGCTTGGCGGTGGAAGAGTCACCCACAGGATGAGTATATCCGCCCGGGCGTTCTCGGAACGTGCCCGGGCTAAAATCGAGGAGATGGGCGGTCAAGTAACGACCGTCTGATCTTCTTTTCAGGTGAGACCATGGGAGATCTGCTGGATAGATTTGAACCCTTCCTTGCAGCGATGCCTGCAGTCCGAAGTCCCGAGGGGCACGTCCACTTCAAGAATAAGCTGGTGTGGACGCTTGCAATCCTGCTCCTCTACTTCACATTGACCAACATCAGTATCTTTGGACTCTCTCCGCAGTCACAGGATATCTTCGGAATATACCGTGCCCTGCTTGCCGGTGCAAGCGGTTCGCTCCTGCATCTCGGTATCGGGCCGATCGTCACCGCGTCGATCGTGCTGCAGCTGCTCAAGGGCGCCGGAATCCTGCAGATCGATACAAGCGATGCCCGCGGCCAGGTCATGTACATGGGCCTGCAGAAGATGCTCATCTTCGTGATGATCATCGTCGAGGCGCTTCCCATGGTCCTGAGCGGTATGATGATGCCCGACCCGTCGGTAGCAACGCAGTTCTTCGGCGGGAATATGTTCGCGGTCTCGCTTTTGATCTTCCTCCAGCTCTGCATCGGCGGTCTTCTCGTGGTGCTGATGGACGAGGTCGTCACCAAGTGGGGTGTCGGTTCGGGCGTGGGGCTCTTCATCGTTGCGGGTGTCTCACAGGGTCTCGTGAACGGGTTCCTGAACTGGCAGACGGGCACCGACCCCTTCCCGATCGGGTTCTTCCCGCGTCTGTTCGCCATCGGAACGTCGGGGGCGAACTTCCTCGAATACTTCGGCACGGATGTGCTCGCCCTCGTCACGACGATCATCATCTTCCTGGTCATCGTCTACGTGGAGTCGACCCGCATCGAGATCCCGCTTGCACATACCGCCGTCCGGGGTGCCCGCGCGCGGTTCCCGGTGAAACTCATCTATGCGAGCGTCCTCCCCATGATCCTGGTCCGGGTGCTGCAGGCAAACATCCAGATGATCGGTATGTTCCTCTCGAACGCCGGTATGACGATCCTCGGCGAGTTCCAGGGGCAGCATCCGGTAAACGGCCTGATGTGGTATATCGCTCCCATCAACCAGCCACAGGACTGGATGTGGTGGCTTGCCGACCTCGGGCACGCCCCCTGGGAGATCCTCCTCCGGATGGGTATCGATATCGCCGTCATGGTGCTCGGGGGTGCGATCTTCGCGCTCTTCTGGGTCAAGACCGCGGGTCTCGACTCAAAGGACGTGGCCCGGCAGATCCAGAGGAGCGGGATGCATATCCCCGGCTACCGTCGGAACGAGCAGGTGCTTGTGAGGTATCTCGACCGCTACATACCGAGGATCACCATCATCGGCGGTGCGTTCATCGGGGTTCTCTCGGTCGTCGCAAACCTCTTCGGTGTGGTCGGCGCGGTCGGCGGAACGGGTCTGCTGCTTGCGGTGAGCATCACCTACCGGCTCTACGAGGAGGTCGCGAGCCAGCAGATCATGGAGATGTACCCGTTCATGCGGGGATTCTTCGGGAAGGAGTGAGTCCGCCCGGACTCACCCTTCTTTGAAATATTGCCGTTACATCCTTTTTTTGTCCCGGGCGAGTCCGGCCGCCGGTCCGGGTCGGGTTGATTCCGAAAGGCATTACTTAGGTGAGCGCGGATTTATCCTGCAGGGAAGATAACATAAGTGGAGTGATAGAGTTGGGGAAGAAAGTCGTCGTAACGGGGGTCCCCGGTGTCGGGAAGACCACCGTCATCAACGGTGCGATGGAGCGCCTGGCGGCCGAAGGTATCGCCTACGAGGCCGTCAACTTCGGTTCGTTCATGTTCGACGTGGCGAGGAAAGAGAACCTCGCCGCAGATCGTGACGAGATGCGTAAACTCGGAAAAGATGTCCAGAAGCGCCTTCAGCAGGCGGCGGCGTCGGAGATCGCCGCCATGAGCGCCGATGCGAACATCATCGTCGATACCCACAGCAGCGTCAAGACCCCGGCGGGGTTCCTCGCGGGACTGCCCGAGTGGGTGCTCAAAGAGCTGATGCCGGATATCGTCGTGCTGGTGGAGACCGATCCGGACCAGATCCTGATGCGCCGTCTCGGCGACGCTTCGAGGACCCGGGATATGGAGGGAGCGAGAGCGATCGCCGAGCACCAGGAGTTCAACCGTGCGGTCAGTGCGGCGTATGCGATGTATACCGGTTGCACCGTCAAGGTCGTCCGAAACGAGAACTACCTCCTCGAGCGGGGCATCGACGACCTGGCAGACGTGCTGAGGTAACCTGACATGGTGGACCTGAAGAAGCACGGCCCGACGATCGCTCTCCTCTTCACCATGCTCGTGATGCTCTCCTACGGCATCGAGGGGGTGCGGGTGACGGTCGGCACGATGATGAACGTACTGCTCGGGCCGTTCATCGACGTCCTCGGCGTGCCGTTCTTCGTCATGATCATGATCCTCTCGAGCATAACGGGCCTCTACTCGTCGCTCGTCCAGAAGTACACCATCGATTACGAGAAGATGCAGGAGACGCAGGCGAAGATGCGGGTCTTCCAGAAGGAGTTCCGCGAGGCCCAGCTCTCCGGGGACGAGAAGAGGGTCAAGAAACTCCAGGGGAAGCAGGAGCGGATGATGCAGGACCAGCTCGATATGTCCAGGCAGCAGTTTACTCCGATGGCGATCATCCTCATACTCTCGGTGCCTATATTCTTCTGGCTCCTCCTGCGGCTCCCGGCTGTCGGCACGCCGATCGACATAGCGAGCGGTATCGTGATGCCCTTCATCGGGACCGTCACGCTCTCGAGTATCGCGTTCTGGATCGTGCCGGCCTGGATCCTCTGGTACATGCTCTGCTCGTTGACGATCAGCCAGGTGATCCGGAAAGCGCTCAACATCGGGGGACTCTGATGCGGATCACCATCAGCGGCCCTCCCGGGAGCGGCACCACGTCGCTTGCCCGCTACCTCGCCGGGAAGTACGACCTTGCCTTCATATCGGCAGGGGAGGTCTTCCGGCAGCTTGCCCGGGAGCACGATATGGAACTTGCCGAGTTTGGCCGGTTTGCGGAGAACGACCCCGCGGTCGACCGGATGATCGACGCCCGGCAGAAAGAGATCGGCGAAGGATCCGAGAAGATCATCGTCGAGGGCAGGCTTTCGGGCCGGATGATCGAGAACGCAGACCTCCGTATCTGGCTTTCTGCGTCGATATCCTGCCGGGCAAAGAGGATTGCAGGGCGTGACGGTATGGATGAGGAGGAGGCCAGGGTCTACACCGAGAACCGGCAACGCTCGGAAGCTACCCGCTACCGGAGTTACTACGGCATCGATATCGGCGACCTCTCGCCGTACGATATCGTCCTCTCATCCGAGACCTTTGGCGTGGACGCTCTTGCCGCGATCGTGGATACGGCGATTGCGTGCCTTACGCGGCAGAAAGGCTCTCTCTAGCGTTTTTCCGCCCTCTTTGCCTTTATCTTTTTGATACGCCGGAGCCGCGTCCACTCCTGCCGCTCCATCTCGTCGCGCTGGTACTCGATGAACCGGCGTTTCTCCATGAGCTCCGGGATGACTTTGAACTCCAGGGCGTTCACCCTCCGGCGGGTCCGCTCGATCTCGTCGAGGAGCTGCCTGACGCCTCCTTCGAGTTCGGCGCTTGCTATGATCGCTTCGATGAGGTTCTCGTAGGCATCGGCGGCGTCGTCGATGACCGATGATGTCCCGAGGACGCCGTATCCCCGTTCGTCAAGCGTCTTCTTCACCGCTACCGGTTCCAGGTCCGGGAGCCGTACGCCAAAGACGTTCTTGTGCCCGACCGCGTAGGTCGGTACGGCCTCCACCGAGAGCGCGGCAAGGAGCACTCCCGTCGCTCCCTCCATCATGGCGGCGACGGCTGCCATCTCCCGGGCCCCGGTATACAGGTCTTCGAGTTCCCGGCGCTGTTCTGCGGCCCGGTCGGTGAGCCTGATCAGCTCCAGCATCATACCGTCGAGTTTCATCGAGAGCAGTTCATGTACCCGCTCCGCGAGCGCCATCCGCCGCCTGACGATCAGGAGGCCGGCCCGGGTAGGTTTGATGTCGTCGATGGGCATGATCCTTCCTCACAGCACGATATACTGCCATATCCGGTCGGCCGGCAGGCCAAACGCCTTCCCCCGCGCGATCGCCCGCAGGTTCGCGACCTCGTATCTCTTCCGTTCAAGGTAGGCGAGCACCGGCAGGACCGAGAACGGGTAGCGCCGGGAGAGGGCATCCATCTGCTGGAGCCTGATACGGGTGATCGCCATCTCGATCTCGTGAACGGGCCGCAGGTGCTGGTGCCATCGCCGCCAGACCAGTTCTGCGGCGTCCGTGCTCG
>MPOY01000108.1 GCA_001896715.1 Methanoculleus sp. EBM-46 | reverse complement strand
CCACCGACAGGTATCGAGTGCTTCATGCAACCGCGCTTCTCTCGCTGCATCGGGGTATGCTCGATACTTGTAGGAAATGAGCATAGACAAGAGAAGAATGAACCTGGGATATGATATACTCGATCCATGCAGGGTGAAAGTGAAGAAGGGCGGCGGAGCGGGAAGTCCCCACCCTTCAGGGTGGGGACTTCCCGCTCCGCCCCCTTCACCCCCGCAAGTTAAAAAAAGGTGAGTTAGACGACCAGGATCAACGGCGCAAAGACCAGCGCGACCATGGCCATCAGTTTTAAGAGAATGTTCAGGGACGGGCCCGACGTATCCTTGAAGGGATCGCCCACGGTGTCGCCGACGACCGCTGCCTTGTGGGCCGGCGATCCCTTCCCGCCGAGGTGGCCCTGTTCGATGTACTTCTTCGCGTTGTCCCAGGCCCCGCCGGAGTTCGCCATCGTGACGGCGAGGAGGAACCCGGATGCAAGCGAACCGACGAGCAGGCCGCCGAGCGCTTCAGGCCCGAGAACGAACCCGACCGCGAGCGGCGCGACGACGGCGAGGATGCCGGGCACGATCATCTCGCGCAGCGCCGAGTGGGTGGATATGGCGATGCAGGAGGTGTAGTCGGGCTCGGCTGTCCCCTCCATGAGGCCGGCGATCTCCTTGAACTGGCGGCGGACCTCGTGGACGATGCTGTACGCGGCCTTCCCCACTGCCATCATCGTGATGGAGCAGAAGAGGAAGGGGAGCATCGCACCGATCAGGAGGCCGATGAAGACGTTCGGAACCGAGACGTCGATGATCGAGAGGTTGACCGCCTGGGTGTAAGCGGCGAAGAGGGCGAGTGCCGTCAGAGCCGCAGAGCCGATGGCGAACCCCTTGCCGATGGCGGCGGTGGTGTTGCCGACGGCATCAAGCGTATCGGTGATCTCGCGGACTTCGGGTTTCTGGTGCGACATCTCGGCGATACCGCCGGCGTTGTCGGCGACCGGGCCGTAGGCGTCGACGGAAAGGGAGATCCCGAGCGTCGAGAGCATGCCGACGGCGGCGATAGCGATACCGTAGAGCCCGGCGACCTGGTAGGATATGTAGATCGCGACGGCGACGATCAGGACCGGCCAGATGGTGCTCTCCATCCCCTTTGCAAACCCGGTGATGATGGTGGTCGCGGCCCCGGTCTCGGTGGACTTCACGATTGAAAGGGTCGGTTTCCGGTCAAACGAGGTGTAGTACTCGGTGATCAGACCGATAGCGAACCCTGCGATGAGACCGGCGACGGTGGCGTAGAAGACGCCGATGTACTCCGCCCCGAGGATCTGGGTCACCAGGAAATAAGTGGCGATGACGACCAGGACAAGCGCGGAGAGCAACCCTTTGTTGAAGGCCATGTGGATGGCGCTGCTCTCAGTCTTGTTCGTCCGGACGAAGAACGAACCGATGATGGATGCGATGATACCGACCGCGGCGATGAGCAGCGGGAGGATGATCACGTTCATGATATTGGCGTTCGGGAACTGCGTGGCCGCGACGGCAACGCCGAGGACCATCGCCGCGATGATCGAGCCGACGTAGGATTCGTAGAGGTCCGCGCCCATGCCGGCGACGTCGCCGACGTTGTCGCCGACGTTGTCGGCGATGACGGCAGGATTGCGGGGGTCATCCTCGGGGATGCCCGCTTCGACCTTGCCGACCAGATCGGCACCGACGTCTGCGGCCTTGGTGAATATACCGCCGCCGACACGGGCGAAGAGGGCGATCGAACTTGCCCCGAGACCGAACCCGGTCACCGAGGTGAGGACTTCGGCCTGGGTAAGGCCTGTGAACGTGCTGATAACCATATACGCGATCGAGAGCCCGAGAAGCCCGAGCCCGACGACAGCCATGCCCATGACCGACCCGCTCGAAAACGAGACCCGGAACGCATCCGCGATCCCTCGCCGCGCGGCGTTCGTGGTCCGGACGTTTGCGGCCGTGGCGGTGAACATGCCGATATAGCCGGCCGTCGCCGAGAGCGCCGCGCCGAGCACGAAACATGCTGCGGTGAGCGGTTCTATCCAGATCGCAAGGACGATGGCAAGCACGATGACGAATAGTGCGATAGCGCGATACTGTTTGTTCAGGTAGACCATTGCTCCTTCATGAATGGCGGCAGCAATCTTCTGCATCAGTTCGGTACCCGTGCCCTCCCGTTTGATACTCATATACGAGTATCCTGCGAACAGGAGAGCGAGAACGGCACCTATCGGTGCCAGATACACCAGATCCATCTCTTTCTCATTCCTCCAACAGAGTACCATATACAGAGGAATTCAACATTTTTAAATATGTGGAAAACATCCGGGGAAAAAGGGTGAATATCAGCTGAAATCCATCACTTCAGGCTGAAGTGTCTGGAGATCGACGACGAACGCCCGCGCGGGTGTAGGATGGATATTCATCTGTTTCTGAAACGACGTCTGCGACTGCCAGGTGCCGGCGTTCACCCCGAGGACGCCCCGGTAGCGGGTGACGCCGCAGATGTGGACGTGCCCCGTGAGGAGGATCTCGGGGAGCGGGTCGATGACGAGCCGATCGCTCTTCATTGCGGCGATGGGGGTCCGCATGCCGTAGGGGGAGGCAAGCAGCCGGCGTTTGAGCATCTCATCCATGATCTCCCCGGCCCGCTCGTAACTTGCGCCCGGTATGAGCCCGATCATATCGTCAAACGACCGGCCATGATACATGAGGACCCGGATACCCTGGAGGTTCAAGAGGCAGGGGTTCTCGACGAGAGTGCAGTTTGCCGGAAATTTCCCCGAGAACTCCGCCGGTATCGCGGGCTGGGGTTCGGCCATCCTGACGGCGTCGTGGTTCCCGGGAGCGGCAATGATCCGTATCCGCGAAGGGAGGTCGCGGAGCATGCCGGCAAAGACATCGTACTGCTCGTATATGTTCCGGATCGTCAGTTCGTTCTCCTGTCCGGGGTAGATGCCGATACCGTCGACGAGATCGCCCGCTATCAGGAGGTATGCGGCGTCCGAGTCCTGGAGCCAGTCGGCAAACCGGTTCCACCCTTCCTCGAGGAATGTGTCGCTCCCGACGTGCACGTCGGATATCAGGACGGCTTTCCCCGGCCTATCGCTCTTGAACGGGGCGTGGTTGATGGGGATATCCGGGCGAAAGAGGTGTTCGGCAAAGAGAAGCCCCCCGTCGCCCGAGAGTTTCCCCTTCACCCCGATCACCTCGTCGGGGAGGATCCGCTCCGCCTCCAGAAAGGAGTCGTCCCGTCCCTTGTTGAAGAGCACCCGTATGGCCCCGGTGGGGTCCTCCACCTCGACGAGCCGGTGCCCTTTTGCGGTCGTCCGGGCGTCGGCCACCATACCGATGATGCCGCACTCCTCGTCCCGGTAACGGTGGGGGGATTTCACCAGCGCCTCGATGGGTATCGTCGTCATCCTGCCACGGATCATCGAGGAGAGGTTGTTGTAGCGGTCCCGGAAGTAGTGGACGGCGTCCTCGTGGCCGGTGACGCTCCCGGTGGACCCGGCGCTCCCCGTGATCACCTCGAGTTCCGGATCGACGAGGAACCGGATCCCATCCCTGACCTTCCTGAGCCCCGGTATATGCTCCGCGGATATGACCAGGGTGCCGTCGGGAACCCCCGCCGCTATCCGGTCGATGAGCGCCGGATCGTTCTGTTCCCGGATGTAACTCACCACGTCGGGATGGACCTGGTGTTTCAGCGCAAGGAACCGGCGTACGATCTCCGCTTCGGCGAGCATGGACTCATGTTATTCTCCCCGGTATAATATGGGTTTATCTCTTCTCCGCCCGGTCCCCGGGGAACCTATGTATATGAAGGGAGTGCACTCTCTTTACAACAAATGTCGGATGTCACCCTGCTGCAGCGTGTAGCATCGATCCTCGCGGCGTTCCGGGAGAGCGATAACCGGGTCGTCTCCCTCGCCCGCGACCTCCTCTGGGTCGTCGTGGTCGTGGGCGGTATCGCTCTCGCCCTCTACCTCTTTGCCGGCACCTGGCCTGCCGTGGTCACGATCGAGTCGGAGAGCATGGTTCCCCACATGAACGTCGGCGACCTGGTCCTCGTCGTCGATGAGGACCGGTTCGGCGGGCTCACGACCTGGGTCGAGGGGCAGCAAACCGGGCACTCGTCGTTTGGGGATTACGGCGACGTGATCGTCTACCGCCCGAACGGCGCCGACTCCGTCCATCCGATCATTCACCGGGCGATGACCTACGTCGATACCGCCGCCGTGGAGGAGTCGGGGCTTGCACAGTTCTACGCCGACCCGCACGGCGGCTACATCACCAAAGGGGACAACAACCCCTATATCGATCAGGGGAACCTCCGCATAGCAGGCATCGGCCTGATCGAGCCGGTCAGGAAGGAGTGGATCGTCGGAAAAGCCCTCGTTGCAGTGCCGCTCGTGGGCTACCTCCCCCTCCACCTCGCGGAGTTTGCCGTCATCGTCGTCGTCATCATCCTCATACACGATCTCATCCTTGCGCGGCGCAAAGGGAAAGAGGAATAAGTCCCGGGAGATCAATAGAGTTGTTTACGATGCCGCACTCACTGCATACCCTGCTTTGCGATACGCTCGCCGGCCACCGCCTCACCGAGGAGGAGGCGGTGCAGCTGTTCACAACCCGCGGCCGGGATATCTGGAAGATCGCCGCCGCCGCCGACGAGCTCCGGGAGGAGAGGGCAGGCGACGCCGTCACCTACGTCCGAAACCAGAACATCCACGTCACCAACATATGCAAGAACCTCTGCGGGTTCTGCGGATTCGGGCGGCGGGCTGATGATCCGGGCGCATTTTATGACGACCCCGCGACCGTGCGGGAGAAGGCCCGGACGGCGCGTGAGAGGAACGTCACCGAGATCTGCCTCCTCTCGGGGGTGCACCCCGACTACACGCTCGACTCTTATGCCGACCTCATCTCCTCCGTGCGGGAGGCCGCCCCCGGCGTGGATATCCACACCGCAAGCCCGGACGAGATAGTCTGGGCGGCGGCACAGAGCGGCACCTCGACCGTTGCAGCCATCGAGCGGCTCCGGGAAGCGGGTCTTGGAACCCTGCAGGGGACGGCGGCCGAGATCCTGGTGGACAGCGTCCGGCGAATCATCTGCCCGAGGAAATGCGATACGGCGACATGGGTCCGGGTCATCCGGGAGGCGCACCATCTCGGGATCCGATCGACCGCGACGATCATGTACGGCCACTGCGAGAGCGATGCGGACCGCGCCCGGCATCTCGGCATCCTCCGCGAGATCCAGGACGAGACCCATGGGTTCACCGAGTTCATCCCCCTCTCGTTCATCCACGAGAATACCGCTCTCTACCGGGCGGGTCTCGCGCGAGCGGGGGCGACGGGGAGAGAGGATATCCTGATGGTCGCTGTCGCCCGCCTCTTCCTCGACAACTTCGACCACGTCCAGGTCTCCTGGGGGAAGGTGGGAACGAAGATGGCGGAAGCGGCGCTTCTTGCCGGCGCCGACGACCTCGGGGGGACGATGTTCTGCGACGACGTCTCGACCGACGCCGGCAGCGAGGGTGCCGACTACCTGGACCCGCGCGATATGCAGCGGATTGCCCAAGACATCGGCCGGACGCTCCGGCAGCGGACGACGACTTACGGGGCGGTGTGAGGCGACCCCTCAAATCCTGTTCAGGGCCTCGCGCCCCGACATACCGACCTCGATGCGGCGCTGTATCGCCGGAAGGTTCATCGCCTTCACCTCGGCGTCCATCAGGTCGTCGAGATTCTCCAGGGTGGATTCTTCCTCCGAGGGGCCCACGATCGCCGCGGGAACTCCGGCATTTGCCAGCGCCTCGATATCGAACCCGGCGGTCGCGATCAGCCCTTCATCGGTCACCCAGGTCATCAGGCTGGTCCCGCCGACCGGGATGACGTAGCCGTATGCGTCCTTGTAGCTGAGCCGTGTCCGCTGGTGACATAGGATCTGCTGAGCCATGGCTGCGGAGATGTTCCCGGGACAGATAAGCATATGCCCCCCGCCGGGAGCGGATGCGAAGGTTCTTGAACTGAACGCGCCAAATGGGATCATCCTGTAAAGATGGTCGAGGTGTATGACGCCACCGCTGCAAGAGCTGCTCAGCGATACGCTTGCCGGCCACCGGCTCACGGAGGAGGAGGCCGTCCGCCTCTTCGCGACCAGGGACCGGGATGTCTGGGCGATCGCCGCTGCCGCCGATGAACTCCGGGAAGAGAGAGTAGGTGACGTCGTCACCTACATCCGGAACCAGAACATCAACGTGACCAACCTCTGCGTGAACGCCTGCGGGTTCTGCGGGTTCTCTCGAAAACCAGGCGATCCCGACGTATATCGCTACGACGAGACCGTCGTGCGAAAGAAGGCCCGGGAGGCGCGCGAGCGGAACGTGACCGAGATCTGCACGGTGAGCGGCCTCCACCCGGGGTTTGACGCCCAATCCTACATCGATATCTACTCCTGGATACGGGACGAAGCGCCCGCTGTCCACATCCACGCGAGCAACCCGATGGAGGTGGCATACGCCGCGAGGAGGAGCGGTCTCTCCACCCGGGAGGTGCTCATCGCGATGAAAGCGGCCGGCCTCTCGACACTCTGCGGGACGGCGGCCGAGGTCCTGGTGGACGACGTCCGGAGAGTGATCTGCCCTGACAAGATCGATACGGCGACGTGGGCCCGGGTCATCCGGGAGGCGCATTATCTTGGTATCCCATCGACCGCGACGATCATGTACGGTCACTGCGAGAGCGATGCGGACCGCGCCCGGCACCTCGGCATCCTCCGTGAGATCCAGGACGAGACCCATGGGTTCACCGAGTTCGTCCCCCTCTCGTTCATCCACGAGAATACTCCTCTCTACCGGGCGGGTCTTGCACGAGCTGGGGCGACGGGGAGGGAGGATCTCCTTATGTTTGCGGTCGCCCGTCTCTTCCTCGACAACTTCGACCACGTCCAGGCGTCCTGGGTGAAGCTCGGGACGAAGATGGCGGAGGCGGCGCTTCTTGCCGGCGCCGACGACCTCGGGGGGACGCTCTTTGAGGAGAGCATATCCCGGGAAGCGGGCGCGCGGGGCACCAGCTACCTGGACCCGGGCGATATGCGGCGGATGGCCGAAGATCTCGGCCGGATGCTCCGGCAGCGGACGACAACCTACGACCTCCTGGACTGATATCGCCTGAGGATCGGATCTTCTCCCGATCCACCGCTATTCTCGGAAAGATATATATGCCCACGGATGGAGTGTGGCTCCTCAACGCCGACTGGCGATTGGGAGGGAGACAGATATGGCAGATCTTATCAGCCTTGCAATCCTCTTCTTTATACTGGCGATTATCTTTGCCCTGCTCGGGGTAAGGGGCATTGCTGGAATGTCGATGTCGATCGCGAAGTGGCTGGTCATCATCTTCATCATCCTCGCGATACTATCGCTGCTCTTCTGACCGCGGGAAGGGCGTTCGGGCTGCTGGGCCCGGAGATCCTTCCCGTGGTCAGGGATGCCCCGGCCGGGCGTATCCGCTCTTCAGTCCTCCGGTCGAAGATACCTGATGATCGTATCCGCGACCTGCCGCGCCCTCTCCATCGCGCGCTCATCCTTCCGCACATCCCCCGGCGCATAGCCCTTTCCGCAGACGTAACCGAGGTAGGAGAACTCGTGGGTGTTGAGGAACCCCTCTATGGTCTCGAGCGTCCGTTCACACCCCCGATCGGCGCAGACGGCGACGGAGACCGCTTTTCTGCCCGCAAGACGCCTGTCGTGGTAGAGGGAGTAGGTCCGGTCGATCAGGTTCTTTGTCTGCCCGTTGATGTCGTAGTAATAGGTCGGGGCGCCGAGGACCAGGACTTCGCAACCGATCATCTTCTCTGCCACGCCGGCCCAGTCGTCGTCCTCCGTCGCGCACCACTTCGCGCTTTTGCAGGCCTCGCAGCCGGTGCAGGGACGGATATCCATACCGGCGAGCGTCAGGAACTCGGTCTCGATGCCTGCCTCCCGCACCCGGTCGAGGATGGTGGTGACAAGGAGTGCGGTGTTGCCGTTCTTCCGCATGCTTCCGGATATGCCAAGAACACTCATACCTTATGCTCGTTCCCCTCGCTCTTGACTCTTGTGATCCGGGCATCCAGGGAGAGGCTCTCGAACGCGGTGAGGACCTCCTCGACCGGATCGGTGGGGCGAAAGAAGAGGTGCGAGGGGCAGGCGCAGTCGCTGCACCCAAATCCCGGAGCAGAAGACCCGCCGATGGCGCGGGCGAGGGCGCATTCGCAGTCCCGGTCGGTCGCGGCGGTGATGGCGGCGACGAGAGCGAACTGCGGGTCGAGGAGGAGGTAGTCGATGTGCCACCGGGGGGAGCGGTCACGGCGAAGGGCGAGCCGGATGTGCCGCTCCACCCGGGCAAGGCCGCCGCTTCCGTGGGCGGAGCCCACGTAGATCTGCGAGCCTTCCGCGAACTCTCTTCTCCCGAGAGCGCCTATGCGGATCTCCCGGTGCGGGTTCTTGAGGATGAGGGCGTAGACCCCTCTATCCATAGAACCGGAACGCCTCCCGGGCGGCCGCGATATGCCTCCCGCCGCCCGTGGGGGCAGGCTCGCCGTGCCCGGGGTAGAGCCCCTCGACATCGAGTGCTGCGAGCCGTTCAATCGACGCTATAAGTGCCCTCCGGTCGCCGCCGGGGAAGTCGTAGCGCCCGAACGATCCGCCGGCGAAGACGGTGTCCCCCGAGAAGAGCACTTTTGCCGCCGGATCGTAGAGGCAGATCCCGCCCGGCGTGTGCCCCGGCGTGTGGATGACGCGGAGGCTCCCGACCGGGTCGCCGTCGGAGAGGAGGACGTCGGGGGCGATCCCGGGCGATCGGGCGCCAAAGATCATGGCGAGGCTCCGGGTGTCGTTGACAAGGCCGGGAGCGTCCGCCTCGTGGATGCAGACGGCGGCGTCGCCGCAGAGCCGGGCGATCTCCTTCACGTGGGCGGTGTGGTCGTAGTGGGCGTGGGTGAGGACGATCGTATCGATAGCGCCGGCATACGGCTCCACCGCCATCGGGAGAACGCCTGCATCCACGAGGACGTTTCCGTAAACGAACGAGTTGGCGTAAGTCGTGCCGCTCGCGATCCACCGGACTGGCATGTAGACTAATATGGCCTCCGGACAAATGGTTCTTATGCATACCCTGATCTCCGCATGCCTGCGCGGGGTCCCCCCGGAGGTGGAGGCGATCGCCCGCGAGGAGGATCTTTCCCCGCACCATGCCGCGCGGGCCGTCGCCCGCGGGCGGATCGTCGTCCCGGCAAACCCTGTGCGGCCGCACCGGCTCTGCGCCATCGGCGAGGGCTGCAGGGTTCGGGTCAACGTGAACGTCGGGACATCGGGTATCCGGTGCGACGAGGACCTCGAGGTCGAGAAGGCGAAGGCGGCCCTCAACGAGGGTGCGGATGCTCTGATGGACCTCTCGACCGGCGGCGATCTCGTTCGCATCCGGCGCCGGATCCTCGCCCTCGACGCGCCCGTCGGGACGGTCCCGGTGTATGAAGCGGTCCGGCGGGCGGGGAGCGCAGCGGATCTCGATGCCGACCTGCTTTTCTCGGTGGTCCGGGAGCACTGCCGGCAGGGCGTGGACTTCCTGACGCTTCACTGCGGCGTGAACCGCGACGCGCTCGCCTCCCTCGAGGCGGATCCCCGGACGATGGGCGTCGTCTCCCGCGGCGGGGCCTTCCACGTGGCTATGATGGCCGCGACCGGTGAAGAGAACCCCCTCTACGCCGAGTACGACTACCTGCTTGAGATCCTTGCCGAGCACGACGTGGTCGTGAGCCTCGGGGACGGGATGCGCCCCGGTGCGTTCGTGGATGCCGGCCGCCTCGCAAAGACGACCGAGTACCTGACGCTCGGGCATCTCGCGAAGAGGGCGATTGCCGCCGGGGTGCAACGGATGATCGAGGGGCCGGGGCATATACCGGTCGACCAGATCGGCTACAACGTCCGGATGATCAAGGAGCTGACCGACGGCGCACCGCTCTACCTGCTCGGCCCGCTCGTGACCGACGTGGCGCCGGGCTACGACCACGTCGTGGGGGCGATCGGCGGCGCGATCGCCTGCATGCACGGCGCCGACTTCCTCTGCATGGTCTCGCCGGCCGAGCATCTGGCGCTGCCGGATATCCGCGACATCGTGGAAGGGACGCGGGCGGCAAGGATCGCCGCACACGTCGGGAGCCTCTCCCGCGCCGCCGGGAGCACCAGGAACCACGAAGCCCGTATGGCGGAGGCGCGCCGGGCGCTCGACTGGGAGAAACAGTTCGAGGCGGCGCTTTTCTCCGGGGAGGCCCGGCGCATTCACGAGCGGGACGGGGCGCTTGAGACCTGCTCGATGTGCGGCGACCTCTGCGCCGTAAAGATGGTCCGGGAGATCCTCAAGGCGCCGCCAGAAGAGCGGATGGAACCGTAAGAGGCGTTCGCTGTCGGCACTACGGGGCGCCCTTCCCTCCGAACTGCCCGTCGATCCAGGCGGTTATCGCGCTCCGGCTCCGCCGGTAGGCCGCGAGGACCCTGTCAGGTCCGGGAAGTCGGCATGGAGCGTATCAGGCGCGGCCCGCGCCGAGGATCCGCACCGCGAGCAGGCCGGCATTCTCACCGTTGTCCACGCCGACGCAGGCCACCGGGACGCCTTTCGGCATCTGGACGATCGAGAGGAGGGCATCAAACCCCATCAGTTTCCCGCTCACGGGGACACCGATCACCGGGCGTTCCGTCTTCGAGGCGACCACGCCCGGGAGGGCCGCGGAAAGCCCGGCGATAGCGATGAAGACCCGGGCGTCGCTTGCCTTCACGTACCCGTCCAGCCTCTCGGGATCCCGGTGCGCCGAGATCACCTGGTAGTCGTAGGATATGCCGTGCTCCTGTAAGACTGCAAACACCTTCTCCGCTACGGGTGTATCCGAAGCGGAGCCGCAGATCACCGCGACATCAACCATACCTCCCTCTGGTATGCTCCTGCCCCTTCATCTCTTTACCGATATCGCACCGTGGTGAGGTTGATAAGAGTTTACATCCAAGTTCCTTCAGGAACTGCGTCCGTCCCCGACGAGACGATACGGACTGATCACCATGGAACACGAACCACTCCTCATGATTCCCGGCCCCGTGCCCATCCCGCAACGGGTACGCGCCGCCATGACGCGGCAGGCCATCAACCATCGCGGCCCCGAGTTCGGCGCCGCATACGCGGATACCGTCCGGACCTTAAAGACCCTTTTTGGCACCGCACACGACCTCTACATCATCAGCGGCTCCGGGAGCGCCGGTATGGAGGCCGCCGTCGCAAACTTTGCACGGGACAGACGGATCGTCTCGCTCGTCAACGGTAAGTTCGGCGAACGTTTTGCAAAGATAGGTGAGCGTTACGGTATGGTCGCCCTCCTCGAGTCCGAGTGGGGGACGCCCCTCGATCTTGCAGGTCTTGAGCGGGAACTCGAGGCCGGGGCCGAGATCGTCACGATGGTCCACAACGAGACGAGCGCCGGCATCAAGAACCCCGCGCCCGAGGTCGCGAAACTCGCCAGGAAGCACGACGCCCTCTTCATCATGGACGGTGTCACCTCCATCGGCGGCGACGACGTCCGCATGGACGAGTGGGGCGTCGATATCGCCGTCGTCGGGTCGCAGAAGTGCCTCGCAGCCCCCGCGGGCCTTGCCGCCATCGCCGTCGGCGATCGCGCCTGGGACCGGATATGCGAAAAGCGTCCCTTCTACCTCGATATGGCGGCCTACCGGAAGAGCGGAAGCGGCACCCCGATGGAGACCCCCTACACCCCGGCGGTCCCGCTCTTCCTTGCCCTCCAGGAGGCCTGCACGATCATCGAGGAAGAAGGCATCCCGGCCCGGATTGCCCGCCACCGCCGGATGGCCGACGCCGTCCGCGCCGCGGCGAAGGGATGGGGCGTCGACCTCTTCCCGACGCTCGATGCACGCCACGCCTACTCAAACACCGCGACCGCGATGCGGATCCCCGAAGGCGTCACCGACAAAGATCTCCGGGGAACGGTCAAGAAGTTCGGTATCGAGATCGCCGGCGGTCAGGACCGCCTCAAGGGCAGGATCTTCCGGATCGGCACCATGGGCGGCATCGGGGCGCAGGAGATCCTTGCAACCCTCACGGCCGTCGAGTTTGCCCTCAAAAAGTCCGGATTCGATGCCGGCGCCGGCGTCGAGGCGGCCGCCGAGGTGCTGCTCGGATGAAGATCGGGATCGCCGACACCACGTTTGCCCGGGTGGATATGGGCAGGATCGCCGCCGACGAGATCCGGAAGCACGCAAGCGTGGGCCTTGAGCGTTCCGTCGTCCCGGGCATCAAGGATCTCCCGGTGGCGTGCAAGAAGCTGATCGAGGAGCGGGGCTGCGAGATCGTGATGGCCCTCGGCATGCCCGGCGGGGCCGAGAAGGATAAGATCTGCGCCCACGAGGCCTCGCAGGGCCTCATCCTCTGCCAGCTCATGACGAACAAACACATCATCGAGGTCTTCGTCCACGAGGACGAGGCGAAGGATGCAAAAGAGCTTGCCTGGCTGATGGAGCGGCGGACGAGGGAGCACGCGGCGAACGCCGTCCGGCTCGCCCTCTATCCGAAGGAGCTTGAGAAGCTCGCCGGGACCGGTCAGCGGCAGGGGTTCGAGGACGTCGGGCCCGCACGCCCCTGACGTAAAGAGCGATGGTTATCAGTATCCGGTGCGATTACTACCACAGGGATTGATTGATATGACGGTAAGACTTGGATTTGTCGTCGCGGAGTTCAACCGCGACATCACCTACATGATGGAGATCGAGGCCCGGGAACACGCGAACTTCCTCGGCGCGGAGGTGGCGGGAGCGATCTACGTCCCCGGCGCCTACGACATGCCGCTCGCGATCAAGAAACTGCTCGGGCAGGAAGACATCGATGCGGTCGTCACGATCGGGTGCGTCATCGAGGGCGCCACCCAGCACGACGAGATCGTCGTCCAGCACGCGGCGCGTAAGATCATCGACCTCTCGCTTGAGTTCGGGAAACCCGTCTCTCTCGGCATATCCGGGCCGGGGATGACCCGGATGGAAGCTACCGAACGTATCGACTACGCCAGGCGTGCCGTCGAATCGGCCGTGAAGATGGTCCAGCGATTGGGATGAGAGGCCTCTCAGAGAAGATTGCGGGCATCCCTCCCTCCGCGACCATCGAGATATCGAACGCGGCAAAGCGGATGGCGCAGGAAGGTATCGATGTCATCAGCCTCTCGATCGGGGAGCCGGACTTCGATACCCCGGCACACATCAAAGATGCCTGTATCGACGCTCTCCGCCGCGGAGAGACGCATTACGCCCCGAGTGCCGGCATACCGGAGCTGACGGGCGCGATTGCCGAGAAGATCACCCGCGAGAACGGGTTTTCTGCAAAGCCGGATGAGGTGATCGTCACCTGCGGGGCAAAAGACGCCATATACGAGGCGATGGAGGCCGTCCTGAACCCCGGCGACGAGGTGCTCATCCTCGATCCCTCCTGGGTCTCCTACGAGCCCTGTGCCCGTATAGCGGGCGGCCTTGCCCGGCACCACGCTCTCTCTCCCGAGACGTTCCAGGTCGACGATACCCTGCTCGAGGCTGTCGGCCCCCGGATACGGATGATCGTGGTCAACTCCCCCTCGAACCCCTCCGGCGCGGTGCTGAACGCGGACTCTCTCCGGCTGATCGCCGATATCTGCCGGGACAACGATATATTCGCACTCTCCGACGAGATCTACGAGAAACTGGTCTACGGGAAGACGCCGGTATCGATCGCCTCCCTCCCGGGTATGGCGGAGCGGACGATCACCATCAACGGGTTCTCGAAGGCCTACGCGATGACGGGGTGGCGGCTCGGCTACGCGGTCGCGCCCCGGCCGGTCATCCGGCAGATGGAGAAGGTGCAGCAGCACACCATATCGCACCCGACGACGTTTGCCATGTTCGGCGCGGTCGCCGCGCTTGAGGGGCCCCAGGACTGCGTTGAATCGATGCGCCGCGAGTTCGAGCGCCGGCGCGACTACATCATACCGGCGCTCTGCGACCTCGGCTACACCACCGCTCCGGCGGACGGCGCCTTCTACGCCTACGTGAACGTCGGCGGCGACGACATGGCGATCGCCCGGTCGTGGCTCCACGACGCCCACGTGGCGGTCACCCCGGGGACGGCGTTCTGCACCCCCGGCTGGCTCCGGCTCTCCTACGCGACGTCGATGGAGAACCTGATGGAAGCCGTCGGGCGGATAGCGCGGGTCTGAAGATCCCGTCTTTTTTTTGTTCAATGCCGATTTTAAATGCCTGCACGGCAGACCGCTCTGCGATCCGCCGATCGCGAAGGCCCGGAATCGGTACCGGCGCCCTGACGTGTAGAGGATTGTGACAGAAATGCTATATAGAGGACCGTTGCAGTCCTCATTGTCACAGAGGGATCGATCACCGCGAATGAAGAACCCCCCTGCGGCCCGAAGGCATGAGAGCATGGGTAATCTGGGTAGATAACCCTTTCTCCGTGCCTCCGTTCACAGAACGAAAGGAGGTAACGATGCGAACCACAGACATTTCCGGATACCTGGTGCGAGCGCTCATCGTGCTGCTCGTCGCCGGCATCGCGGTTGCACCCGTACTGGGTGAGGAATCAGACCCCGGCGCCGCTACACCGGACGAAGGGAGCGCGGCGATAGTTATGACATCTGCCGGCCCCATCGCCGTGGAGGATCTGGTCCCCCCGTATCCGCCGGGATGAGAGCCACCGAGCTCGCCGATAGCGCGGGGCGGGTTGTATCCGGCAACCGCCTTCGATTCGGCGTCGAACACGCTGATCCTGCATCCGGGATGGAATCTTGTCTCGACGCCCCTCTGGCTTGTCGACGGGTATGATACTATGCAGGCGATCTTCGCCGGGGTGGACACGGCCGGCCACTCGGTTTTCCGATATAACGGCTCGAGCGACCAGTGGGAATCGATGAGCGCCCAGGATGAGTTCAGGCCGCTCGAGGGGATATGGATCTATGCAAACGGGTCGTACCAGATCCCGCTCTACTTCAAGCCCACCCAAGAGCAGACGGGAGTGACAAACCACCTCTATTCCGGCTGGAACGTTGTCGGATTCTATGGTTTGAGCCAGGAATCTGCACGGGATACGCTCATTTCCCTCAGGAACGCGTGGGTAACGGTACAGGGTTATGATGCGGAAACGCAGGGTTACGAGGTCAGCATGATCCGCGGCGCAACAGGCAGCCACAGCGACCGGCGCCTGATGTTCCCGGGAAAGGCGTACTGGGTGTCCATGACGGAAGAAGCAACTCTGGTTCCTCTGAAAGCGACGAAGGATTATCACGATCTTGATTATCCCCAGGTCGGGGTGACGTGGGTGGATAATTACGATTTTAATTGGCAACATCCACTCTCGCAAAGCAGCAATACCTCTCGCGGATTCTACAACACGCTTGTTGTAGAGGGAGGCTGGATCCCGATGTTTGAGTACGGAGATCACGAGGTTTTTCGGGGTCTATTTACATCAAGTGAATGGGGAGGCGAGGATTGGAAGTACATCGATGGGGTTGACGTTGCTCTTGTCGCAAGTCATGGCAGCGCTAGTGCGATGGCTTTAAGTGACGTTCTTGGAACCTTTCACTTCGTAGACTGCTCATGGGGGGACAATGACCTGGAATGGATATTCCTCCACGGGTGTCATACCACAAACGCCACAGAAACGGTCTTCAAATGCCCTCCACCAAGGACATATACAATGAACGGAGTTCATCTTGTCTGCGGATTTGAGACCGAAGGTTGGGACGTGAATGACGGGGAAAATCTTGCTACTTTGCTCCTGAATGGAGAGACAGTCATAGATGCATGGTTCAATGCGACTGACATGACGCATGGGCCTCCCGTCAGACTAAGAGTCCTCGGTGAGAGTAAGGACTGCGAAAACGACCATATTTGGGGCAGCGGATCGGTAGAATCAGACGAAGATCTGTATGTCGACCCATATGTCTACCAGTGGCAATATACTTGCCTTCCTTAAAAATTTTGGAGTAGAAAATGAAGAGAAAAGTAATATTTATGGGATTCGCAGTTGTTGCACTGGGAATCATCGCCGCAGGAGTCGGGTTGATCTGCCTGCAACAGGCAACGCCAGGAACACCAATCATAGACGTTCCTTCGATTCCGAATATCATTGGATTATCCGGACCCTATGTCCTCGCCGCACCGTTCCCGGATGTGAACGATTCGTACCCGGTATACCGGACTGTTCTCCCCGACAACAGCATCGCGGAGGAACGGCGCATCGGCGATCTGTTCGGGGTATCGGGAGACGTGAAAAAGCCTGAAAGAACCGATGGAAGGTTGTATTATTACACGAACTCCGGAGCGTTCCAGTATATCATCCCGGCAAAGGCGTACCCTTACGCCACTAACAGGCAGCCGGACATTCCGTCCGACGACGAGGCTCGTGCGATCGCGATGGACTACTTGAAGGAACGCGGACTTCTTTCCGGTGACATTCACGCTACGGATGTGAGTGTCGGATCTTCGTTTGTAGATGGAAGCGCAACCCCTGGTGGAGCGGAGTATATCCTCACGAAACATGTAACATTCGTGGGAGAGATCGGGGGCCTCCCCGTGCATAACGCAGGGATCGGCGTATCGGTCGGAGAAAACGGCGAGGTGGTAGCTGTCTCGAATTCTCTCAGGAAATTCGATCCGGAACCGGTCCGCGATGTGAAGATCGTGACTCCGGAGCAGGCATATCAGCGACTCTCTGCGGGGAACGTCATGATCCAACCACTCCCAGAGAATTACGACAAACTCGTGGTGACCAACATCTCGCTTGGCTACTGGATGGCGACACAAACCGAACCCCAGAACTACATCGTGCCGGTGTATGTCTTTTCGTGCAACGCACTGTGGGGCGGCAAGTCGGAAGGAGTCTTCCGATATGTACCGGCAGTCGATCCGTCGGAGGTGCAGGATCTCACCTGATGCGATTCCCTGCCCGTGGCTCCGGCTCTCCTACGCGACGTCGATGGAGAACCTGATGGAAGCCGTCGGGCGGATAGCGCGGGTATAGGGGATCCCGCGCTCAGGACCGCCCCGGCAACCGCTGCAGCCTCTCGTAGTACCTGGCCGCCTCGGCGGGGCGGTCGATGTAGATGAGGGCCATCGCCTTCCCCTTGAGCGCCCCGGGGTCGTCGGGGTTTGCGGCGAGCGCCCGGTCGTAGCAGTCGAGCGCCTCCTCGTAACGCTCCAGGATGACGAGGGTGTTGCCCCGGGCGCACCAGACCTCCGCTCTCGCGGGATCGATAGCGAGTGCTCGCGCATAGCAGGCGGCAGCCTCGCCGTAACATCCGAGAATGAAGAGCGCAAGACCTTTGTTGTACCACGCGTCTGCGTTCTCCGGGTTTGTCCGGAGCTCCCGGTCGTAGCAGGCGAGCGCTTCATCGTAATGCGTGAGGATCGAGAGGACGTTTGCCTTGTTGCTCCAGGCGCCCTGGTTCTCGGGGTTGACTCCAAGCGCCCGTTCGTAGCAGGCAAGGGCTTCTTCGTAACGCTCGAGCCGGTAGAGCGCGTTTCCGTAGTTGTTCCAGGCGACGGCGTTCTCCGGGTCCATCCGGACCACGGTCCGGTAGCAGGTGACCGCCGCCCCGTAGTCCCCGAGGGCGTAGTAACTCTCGCCACGGTAGTAGCATGCATCCGGGTGATCGGTGCGGAGCCTGAGCACCTGGTCGAAGCACTCGATCGCCTTCTCAAAGCGCTTCAGGCTGAAGAGGATGAGCCCCTCCTGATACCATATCCCCGGGTCGGCGGCGTTCTCCTTGAGTGCCCGGTCAAAAGAGGCGAGCGCCGGTTCGTAGCGTTTCAGTTTCCTCAGTGCCGTGCCTTTATGGTACCAGATTCCGGCGTAGTCGGGCTTGATCCGGAGCGCCCGGTCGTAACACTCGTTTGCCTCCGCATGGCGCTCGAGACGGTGCAACGCCCGGCCCCGGTTGTACCAGGCATCGGCATCCCCCGGACGGACGGCAAGCACCCGGTCGTAGGAGTTGATCGCCTCCGCATACTGCTCCAGCACCGCAAGCGTGCATCCCCTGACATACCAGGCGTCGGCGTGGTTTGAGTCGATCGCGACGGCCCGGTCGCAGGATGCAAGGGCGTCGTTGTGCCGGGAGAGGATGGCCTGGATCGTTCCTCTGGCATACCAGGCGTTTGCGTTCCCGGGGTCAAGCGCGATGACCTGATCGTAGCAGTCGATCGCCGCATCATACTGTCGTTCGGTGGCAAGCGCCGTTCCCCTGGCAAGCCAGGTCTCCACCCGGCCCGGATCGATGGCGATGGCCTGATCGTAGTTTCTGATCGCATCGGGGGTTCGCCCCATACTCCTGAAGACGTGCCCCCGGGTAAGCCAGGCGTCCGCGGAGTCAGGCGCGAGCTTCACCGCCTGGCTGCAGCACTCGGCGGCCTCCTGGTACTGCCGGAGGTTGTAGAGCACCTGCCCCCGGGCGCACCAGGAGCGGGCGGATGCCGGATCGATCCTGGTGGCCTGGTCGAGACATCCGGCCGCCTCCTGGTGGCGCCCGGCAGCGGTGAGAGCGAGCCCCTTATGGTACCAGGCATCGGCGGCGCCGGCGTTCAGCCTGATCGCCCGGTCGTAGCACTCGACGGCCCGGTCGTACTGCCCCTCCTCGCAATACGCCCGTCCTTTCCTGCACCAGACCTCGGTGCTCCTCCAGGGCAGCTCCATTTTGTGAGAGATAGCAGTTCTCAGACAAAAGGGTTTCGGTAGTATCCCCCGGTTTTCTGCATGCTCAACAGAGAACCTAACGCCGCCCCTCGCCCTGCTCTCGCGTTGCGCTCACCCGGTGCGGCGAACTGATTGACAACGTATACATGCTTCCAAATCAAAACCGGAGATGAAGAACCTCGCAGGGCCGAATGAGCATGAAGAAGATGCGCGATATACCCGACCACGATCGCCCGCGTGAGAAGCTCGCAGCACGGGGGCCCCAGTCGCTCACCAATGCCGAACTGATTGCCCTCCTCCTCGGGCGGGGTGTAAAGGGGCGCGACGTCTCGCAGATTGCCGGAGATGTAAAACAATACCTGGATAATGCCAAAGGCAATCCCTCGTATGATGCCCTCCTCGTGATAGAGGGCATCGGGGCGGCGAAAGCCTGCGAGATCATGGCCTGCTTCGAACTCGGGCGGCGGTACCTGGCAGACGATGAGGGCGTTGCCGGGAGCCGGATCACCAAGCCCGATGAAGTGCTCCCGCTGGTCAGCGAGTGGCGGGACAAGAAACAGGAATATTTCTTCTGCATAACGCTCAACGGTGCCGGGGAGGTGATCAGACGCCGGGTCGTCACCATCGGTATCCTGAACCAGAGCCTCGTCCATCCCCGCGAGGTCTTTGCCGAGGCGATCACCGACCGCGCCGCATCGGTCATACTGGTCCACAACCATCCCTCGGGCACCCTGGACCCCTCCACCCAGGATATCAGCATCACCCGGCAGCTCATCGAGGCCGGGTCGATCCTCGGCATACGGGTGCTCGACCACATCATCGTCACGAAGAAGGGTTACGTGAGCCTCAAAGAGCTCGGGCACATGTAGGGGAGTGCTCGACCCATCTCCCGGACTTCGCGGCAATGCGCGTGTTCAGGTATATGAGCGGTGAGACAGCCTCTCGCGTTGCCGCGAAGAAGAACCGCATGCGGGATTTTGAGACGTTAGGCGTCAGGGAGGTCCCCGCCGCCGCTCTTCCCCCGGGCGATGCGGGCGGCATATCCTCGCCGGCACCTCGATCCCGGTGCGGTCCACCTCAGGTCCGGGTTTGAGGCAATACTCCTGCATTTCTCCGGAGATTTGGGAAGATCCCTGAATTTTTGCTTCTGTGTTTCCGAAAAAGTTTATCCCCTCTTGTATAACAGAAATACAGGAGGCATATCTATCATGGAAATTGGATTTCTCCGGGTACTCTTCGATCCCGGGCGTTTTTTCGAGAGCCGCATGCGGGATGAACCGAGCCTGAAGGTGCCGGCGCTGATCGCGCTCGTTATCGGGGTGATCGGTGCGGTCTCGGCTGCACTGGCGGCAAACATGTTCGTTGGAATACTCCCCGCAGAGGCCCAGGCCATCGGGGTGCTCATGGTGGGCTTCGCCGCGGTGGTTGCCGTCGTCGGGGGGTTTTTGACATGGTTCATATACGGCATCGTCTTCTACATCATATCGATGGCCTTCAAGGGAGAGGGATCGCTTGCGCGGACGCTCGAGGTCACCGGTTACGGGTTCCTGCCCCAGATCTTCGGCGGCATCATCGGGGCTCTTCTCTCCTACCAGATCATAGCGAACCTGACGCTCCCGATCGCGAGGAGCCCTGAAGAGATCGCGGCGGTGACGGAGAACCTCGCGCACGTCATAGCAACCGACCCGCTCGCGCAGATCGCCGGGGTCGTGACCATCCTCTTCCTGGCCTGGAGCGCGAACATATGGGTCTTCGGCATGAAACATGCGCGCAACCTCTCCACGCGGAATGCGGCCCTCACCGTCGGGATACCCGTGGGCCTCTACATCATCTATCTCCTCATAGCGCTCGCCGGATGGCTGTAACCATGAGACCGCTCTACTTTGTCATCATATCACTTGTCTGCGCCCTCGCGGCATTCACCGGACCGGCCTCTGCCGGCCCCGCGGACATCACCGTGACCTCCTCCTCCATCGACCCGCCGATCCTGATGAAAGGGGATACCGGGACGCTCACGATCGCGATCCAGAACAACGGTGCCGAACCGGTCGCTATCCGGAGCGCCCGGCTCTTCGGGAGCGGTGTCGTGCCGCTGAGCGACTCCTACCCCGCTGTCGGGGAGCTCGGTACCAAAAACACGAAGACGTTCACCTTCACCGTTCGTGCGGACGGCGGGGAGGGGACGTTCTACCCCGTCTTCGTCCTCGACTTCGTCAACGCCGGCAGCCTGCGCTACCCGATCCCGGTCCAGGTCGAGAATACCCCGCTCAGCATATCGGTTATCAAAAAACCCGATGCCTTCTCCGAGGGGAGGACGGCCGACGTAACCATCCGGGTGGGGAACCCCCGCCCGAACGCCGCCTCCGGCGTCCAGGTGATCCCGCAGGGAACAGGTCTTAAGGCCATCCCGTCGAGCGCGTTCATCGGCGCTCTTGCGCCCGACGCCTCCGGGACCGCCGTCTTCAACCTGACCCCGGCAGCGGAGACGACCGCCGCCTTCCAGGTGGTCTGGCGCAACGGCATCAACACCCATACCGCCGACCTCATCCTGCCGATCACGTTCGACGAGGACAAACGGCAGGCGGACCCGGTCATCACCAACGTCGAGGTCCGGCAGGAAGCAAAAGGATACCGGATCGTGGGCGATGTCATGAACGCAGGCCTTGAGTCCGCGCGATCGGTTATCATCTCCCCGGGCGAGCCGGCGACCCCCACCGATCCGTACCGGATCTACATCGTCGGAACCCTCGATCCCGACGATGCGTCCCCGTTTGAGGTGACACTCCAGGCCGACGCAGACGTAACGGAGATCCCGATCGTCATCGAGTACCGGGACGCTGATGGCAACCGCTACACGGCGACGACGATGGTCGACGTCGGCGGCACCACAATGGCGCTGTCCGGCGGAGAGGACGGCGAGCTGCCGCTTGCCGGCATCGTCGTCGTCGTGCTTCTCGCTCTCGGGATCGTCGGCGCCATCTACTACTCCTGGAGACGGAAGTAACAGCGATGCCCGTCATCAGTTTCGATGCGGTCACGAAGGTCTACCCCCTCCCGGCCGGCGATGTCGTGGCGCTTGCCGGGATCGATCTCGCTATCGAAGAGGGTGAGTTCGTCCTGATCATGGGCCCCTCCGGGTCGGGGAAGTCGACGCTCTTAAACGTCATGGGGTCGCTTGACGTCCCGACATCAGGAGAGGTCACCATCGCAGGAAAGCGGATCAGCAGGATGGACGACGACGAACTGACCCTTATGCGGCGGGACCACATCGGGTTCATCTTTCAGCAGTTCAACCTCATACCGCTCCTCTCGGTGGTCGAGAACGTCGAGTACCCGCTCATCCTGAAAGGCCGGCGGGATGTATCCCGCGAGCGGGCAGAGGAGGTTCTCGCGGCGGTCGGAATCACCGAGTCGCACTTCACCCATAAACCCGGCGAACTCTCGGGCGGACAGCAGCAGCGGGTGGCGATCGCCCGGGCGCTCATCAACGATCCCGACTTCCTCCTCTGCGACGAACCGACCGGGAACCTGGACTCGAAGACCGGGACGGCGATCATGGAACTCCTCGGCCGGATGAACCGCGAGGAGGGCAAGACCGTCATCATGGTCACGCACGATCCCCGGATGACCGAGTACGCCGACCGCACGATCCGGCTGGTGGATGGGAGGCTGGCATGACCTTCTTCGACCTTGCCCGCCGGAACGTCAGCCGCCACTGGCTCAGGTCGATCCTCGCGGTCACCGGGATCGCCATCGGCGTCGTCGCGATCGCCACGCTCGGTATCATGGGCAACAGCATCAACCTCATGTTCAACGATATGGTCAGCGATGTCGGCGACACCATCACCGTCTCCCCGGCGACCCGCTCGGGAACCACGGAACTCACCAAACGGCAGGTGGACGATATCACCCGGGCGGTCGGCGCCAACCGGGCCATACCGTTCGCGACCACGTTTGACTCGGTAACCGTGGGCGAGACCAAAAGCGGCGCCATGATCTACGCGATCCCGGCCAAAGATATCCCCTTCCTGCTCGATATGGAGGCGGGAGCATACCCGAAGGATACCGGTTCCGGGTGCGTGATCGGAAAGACGCTTGCCGAGAACAACAAGGATACCGGCCTCAAACTCGGTGCCCGGGCCACGATCGGCAACGAGACCCTCCGGGTCGTGGGCGTGCTCGAGGAACGGGGGATGGGGTTCGACATCAACCCTGATAGTGCCATCGTCGTGCCCTACTCGTGGTACTCGAACCACTACGATAAAGATACGTACGACCAGGTCATCGTGAAGGTCCGCGACGTCAACGACCTCGATGCGGTCAAGGAGGCGATCGAACAGAAGATGAATCGGCGGGAGAATGTCGTCACCGTCATGGATACCCGGGGGATCCTGAAAGAGGTCTTTGCGGCCGTCGACTCGATCACGGTCTTTCTGATGGGTATCGGCGCGGTATCGCTCATCGTCGCCGGAGTCTCGATCTTAAACGTGATGCTGATGTCGGTCACCGAGCGGATCAAGGAGATCGGGGTCCTGCGGAGCATCGGCACCCGCCGGAGCGAGGTGATGCGGATGTTCATCTACGAGGCCCTGATCCTCGGGCTCGTGGGTGCCGCCATCGGGGGCGTGCTCAGTTTCGGCACCGGATACATGATGACGGCTGTCTTCTCCGGGAACCCCGACTACTTCTTCAATCCGACAAGCCTTCTCTACATCGTCTTCGGGATGGCCTTCGGCATCGGGATGAGCGCGGTCTCCGGCATCTACCCGGCCTGGAAGGCGGCGCACTTAAACCCGATCCAGGCTCTCCGCCACGAGTGACGGCTACCCCGGACACTCTCTTTTTTGGCGGTCGATATCGCCGCGAAGCGTATCGAGTGCGCTCTCGATCGACCGGGGCGCGCCCGGGAGGCGGATGAGGTACTCGCACTCTCCCTCGGCTATGATGAGCGCGACCGGCGTCAGGCTGACCACGGCAGTTCTTCCTGCATGGAGAACGAGCGTCCTGATGACGGGAATGATGTACCGGTCGCCGACCCTCCGGGCGCCGCCGACGACAAGTTCGCTCCCTTCAGGCACCCGGAGCACCTCTTCCCGAGACCTGCCGGAGCCGTTGCCGCACCGGTTTCTGCAGGAGAGCCTGCACGACCGGTATGACGATCAGGAGGGGGCGGCGGATCTGCACTCTGAGCGTGAACGTTCCCTCGAAGACTTCATGGTCAAAGTCCGGGGTCAGCACGAGATCGATCGCCTCCGCCGGCCAGAGGGCGTAACGGGCGGCGGTGCAGTAACCGTAGACGACGCCGGTACTGGCGGGGCTCTCGAGGCCGAGGGTGACCTCCCCGCGGAGGGTCTCAAGGTAGAGAGACCGGTAGATGGCGGCAACGATCCTCTGGATATGGGGCCAGAGGTCGCGGGCGGCGTCGACGTACTCCCCCACCGGGAGGGCCGGTTTTGGCTCCTCCACCTTCTTCTCTTCTTCCGGTTTTGCCGCCGCCATCTCCCGGATATCCCGGACCATGACCCGCCGGCCGGCAAGGAGGACCTCGAACACCTGCACATCCTCGTCGGCCCGGACCCTCGCCCCCACGATGCCCCAGGCTACGGTTGCCGTCCCGCGGAGGCTTTCCCGCCCGCAGTCGGCGACCGTCGAGACGGTCACCGGGACCAGGTACAGGGCAAGCAGAATCGCAAGGAGGATGATGACGGCGGCAAGCAGGAGGAAGAAGAGAAGGGTCGCGGCCATGTTCTGGAGAAAAAGAGGACTTTATGCCCCTTCCTCACCGCTGACCGGGATCTCCTTCCCCTCTTCCGGCTTCGGTCTTCCTTCTTCCGGCTTCTGGGACGGTTTGCCTCTACGCTGCTGTATCATCTCGCCGCCCTTCTCGATCGCTTTCGCGACATGCGGGCCGACCGCCTCCCCGAGCGTCGTGATCACCTCGGCGATCTCGCTCTTCTTCTTCAGCGATATGACCTGAATACCTTCGGGGCCGGATACGCCCTTGGTGACGATGACCAGAGCGATGGCCGATATGCCGCCCCCGCCGCCGGTCCCGGTTCCACCGCCCTGGTTACCTTCTTTCGTCCCTCCTTTGCATTCTCCGGCACCAAACCCGAACCCGAATTCGGCGACCGGTATGATGACCCGTTCAGCAGTCTCGACCGGGGCACCGAGGACGGCGCTCGCACAGAGTGATCTCGCAAGTTGATCGACGGTTATCTGGAGCATGGATTCGCCAGTCACACTATTCACCACAAGTATTCCCTCTCCGGCCTCATATATAATGGTTGGGGTATCCCCCGGGCCACACGGATGCCCACAGGGCGCGTATGGATACCTGTTTATGCTTCGGAGGCGACCGATTGTCCGATGAAGGATCTTCCCATGCCGGATTGGAACGAGGTCTGGCGGAGGAGGCTTGCCCTGAACCGGTCGACTCCGGCGTTCCGGGAGGGTGTCGAACTCTGGAGCGACCGGGAGCGGGCCCGGCGGTACGCTACCCGCCTTGCGTCCGATCATGCACGACGGGTTGCCGAGACCCTCTCGGACCTCGACGTCGCTCCCGGCGACCGGGTGCTGGATATCGGGTCGGGGCCCGGGACTCTCGCCCTGCCGCTTGCCCGGGCCGGTGCGCTGGTGACGGCAGTCGAGCCTGCGGAGGGGATGCTTGCCGAGCTCCGGGCGGCGGCGGAGCAGGAGGGGATCACCACGATCACCACCGTCCGCGGCCTCTGGGAGGAGATCGATCCGGCCTGCGACATCGCGCCGCCTTACGACAGGGTGGTCGCCTCGTTCTCGCTCACCATGCCCGACATCCGGTCGGCCGCGGCGGCGATGAATGCAGCTGCCTCCGAGTCCGGGTCGGTCCACCTCTACTGGTTCGCCGATGAACCGCTCTGGGAACGGATATACCTCGCGCTCTGGGAGGACCTGCACGGGGCGCCGTATCACCCGAGGCCGAAGGCCGACTGCCTCTTCAACGTCCTCTACGGGATGGGGATCTACGCAGACGTCCGGATGCGCCCGATGGGCGATACGGTCGCCTTCACGACCGTGGAGGATGCGGTCGACCACTTCACTCCCCGGATGGGCGTAACGACCCTGCAACAGCGGGAGATACTCCGGGACTACTTCCGTGAACACCTCATCCGGCAGGATGGCGGGCTTGTTCTCCCCGGGAGATCGATATACGCCGCGATCCGGTGGCAAAAACAGGGGTGACGACCGGGAGGTTCTCTCTCACAGGAACCGCGCGCCCACGACCAGCGCGGCGACGGCGGCGAGACCGAGGACGAGGACGAGCATCCTCCAGGTTCCAGGGTCTGCAAGCCCGGTGAGGAGGGCCCCTATCTCCCGCCGGTAAAGAACGGTAAACAGCCCGGCGATCAGGAGAAAGAAGAGCCATTCGCTCGGCTGGGCGAGCTCCCGCAGGATCGAGCTCCAGAAGTAGTCTCCCGGGTAGTCGTGCTGTGGGAGAGGGCCGAGGAACGGCCAGAACCACTCGACGGGCTGCCGCCACATGCCGTCGAGAACCTGGTGGCTTGCCATACCGGCGGCCACCACGAGGAGGCCGACCTGGCCGCGGTAGTGGTAGATGAGGAAGCCGGCGAGGAGGGCGAGGGAGAGGACGGTGAGGCCGTGGAAGTAGATCCGCCCGTAGTTGACCGTCCCGGCAAGGACGATGTGCCCGAGCGGCTTATCGATCAGGTCGGGGAGGACGGCACCGAGGGCGCCGAGCGCGATAAGTCGCCGATCGCCGACGATCGCCGCGAAGACGATCCCGATGAGGATGCCGACCATGGCGTGGGCGAGGAGGTACATCGCTCTCCAGTGGTGATATTACCATATACCCTTTTTCCCGGGGGCCTATCCCCGCCCGGGCCATGCGCATTAAAACAAACTACTCTGATCATTGTTGATCCGCAATGTATATATCTGTCAGAAACACACCATGGTGTATGCAGACGAAGATCCTCCTTGACGAGGGGGAGATGCCGAAGCGGTGGTATAACATCCAGGCGGATCTCCCGACACCCATGGATCCGCCCCTCCACCCGGCGACCGGGAAACCGGCGGTTCCCGATGACCTCCGCCACATATTTCCGATGGAACTGATCCGGCAGGAGATGACTACGGAGCGCTACATCGATATCCCCGGCGAGGTCCGGGATATCCTCACCCTCTGGAGACCAAGCCCCCTCTACCGGGCACGAAGGCTCGAGGCCGCCTTGAAGACCCCGGCAAAGATCTACTTCAAGTGGGAAGGCGTGAGCCCGCCGGGCTCGCACAAGCCCAACACCGCCATTCCCCAGGCCTACTACAACCGCGAGGAGGGGGTCGAGCGCCTCGCGACCGAGACCGGGGCGGGGCAGTGGGGGTCATCGCTTGCGTTTGCAGCGGGCCTCTTTGACATGGAGTGCACCGTCTACATGGTCCGGTCCTCCTACGAGCAGAAACCCTACCGTAAGAGCATGATGCAGGTCTACGGTGCCGAATGCATACCGAGCCCGTCGGATAAGACCCGGTCGGGACGGGCGGTCCTCGCCCACTCCCCGGATACGCCGGGCTCCCTCGGCATCGCCATATCCGAGGCGGTCGAGGATGCGGCAAACCACGAGAACACCAACTACGCGCTCGGCTCCGTCCTCAACCACGTCTGCCTTCACCAGACGATCATCGGCCAGGAGGCGCGGGAGCAGCTTGCCATGGTGGAAGCCTACCCCGATGTGGTGATCGGTTGCGTCGGCGGCGGTTCCAACTTCGCCGGGCTCTCCTTCCCGTTTGCCGGCGATAAGATCACGGGAAAACACCCCGAGACCGATATCGTCGCGGTGGAGCCGTTCGCCTGCCCGACCCTGACGAAGGGGCTCTACGCTTACGACTTTGGGGATGTCGCGGGGCTGACGCCGATGCTGCGGATGTTCACCCTCGGCCACGACTTCGTCCCGCCGGCGATCCATGCCGGAGGCCTGCGCTACCACGGGATGTCGCCGCTCGTCTCCCGCCTCGCCCGCGATGGCGTGGTCCGGCCCGTTGCCTACCACCAGAACGAGGTCTTCGATGCCGCCGTGATGTTTGCCCGGACGGAGGGGATCATCGTCGCGCCCGAGGCAGCCCACGCCGTGAAGGCCGCGATCGATGAGGCCGTCCGGTGCCGCACGACCGGGGAGGCAAAGACGATCCTCTTCAACAACTCCGGGCACGGGAACTTCGACTTCTCCTCCTACGAGGCATACTTTGGAGGAAGGCTCGTCGACTACGAGTACCCGGTCGAGCTGATCAAGGAGTCGCTCGCCCGGCTGCCGGCGACGGGGTGATGCCGGTGGACTGGACGGCGCTCCAAGAGAGCTGAACACCGAACCGGGGTACGAAGCGGCCGTCGCTGCAGCGGACGCGGCCTGTCTGCCTCTCATCGTCCCCGTATTTACCGAGATCCCGCTTCCGGCACCTTCGCCGGCGGACCTTTACGCGTCCCTCCGGGATGGCCCCGGGTTCCTGCTGGAGTCGCTCGAAGGGAGCGGGAAGACCGCCCGTTACTCCTTCATCTGCACCGCCCCGGCTGCGACGGTCGTCGTGGCCTCCGACGGTGCGCTGACCGTCTCCGGCGATCCCCGCATCCGAGCGATCGCCGGGGAGGTCGAGGCCGCCGATCCCATCGGTGCCGCCCGTTCGTTCATGGCCCGGTTCCGGGTCGCCCCTTCGCCGCTCCGGGGGTTCTCCGGGGGGCTCGCGGGCTACTTCTCCTACGACCTCATCTCTTCCATCTACCCGGTCTCCCGGGTGGAGACGGCGGAGGGCTCCGAAGAGCCCGCCGCCCGGTTCATGCTGGCGCAAAACTGCCTCGCCCTCGACCACCGGAGAGAACGGCTCGCGGTCGTCGGGAACCTGCTCGTCACCGACGGAGCCGACGCAGAGGAGGAGTACTACCGGGCCCGTGAGGCGATCGCCGGGGCGCTCGCCCGGATACGCGACCTCACCCCGGCATGCACGGGCTATCCCCCCTCCTCAGGGGTTGTGACGTCGTCCTGCACCCCGGAAGAGTTCTCGGGCGCGGTTCTCCGGATCAAGGAGCATATCGCCGCAGGCGACGTCTTCCAGGCTGTCCTCTCCCGGCGGCTCGCCTGCCGTATCGCGGGCGACCCGTTCGAGGTCTACCGGCGGCTCCGGGTGAAAAATCCGAGCCCTTACATGTACTACCTGGACTTCGGGGACATGGCGGTCGCCGGGAGCAGTCCCGAGATGCTCGTCCGGGTGGAGGACGGCCGGGTGACGACCGTCCCGATCGCCGGCACCCGACCGCGGGGAAGGACCCCGGCGGAGGACGACCGGCTCGCGGCCGAGCTCCTCGCGGACGAGAAAGAGCGAGCCGAACACATCATGCTCGTCGACCTGGCGAGAAACGACGTCGGGGCGGTATCGAGGTACGGGAGCGTCTCGGTGGAGGGGTTCATGACCATCGAGCGGTTCTCGCACGTTCAGCATATCGCCTCGACGGTCACGGGCACCCTCCGGGAGGGGCTCGACCGATTCGACGCCTTACGCTCCTGTTTTCCCGCGGGGACCGTTTCGGGCGCCCCGAAGGTTCGGGCGATGCAGATCATCGGCGAGACGGAGAAGCTCCGGCGCGGGATCTACGCGGGAGCCGTCGGTTACCTCGGTTTTTCCGGCACGATGGACCTCGCGATAGCCATCCGGACGATCGTCATGCAGGCCGGCGCCGCCTCCGTCCAGGTGGGGGCGGGGATCGTGGCCGACTCCGACCCCGGCCGGGAGTGGGCCGAGACCGAGAACAAAGGGCGGGCGATGCTTGCGGCGCTCGGCGCGGAGGCGGAGTGATGCGGGTGCTCGTCATCGACAGTTACGACAGCTTCACCTTCAACCTCTGCCAGCAGATCGGTATGCTCGGGGCGGAGCCGGTCGTGGTGAAGAGCGATACGCTGTTTGAGCGGATCCGTCCCGTGCTCTTCGACCGTGTCGTCCTCTCGCCGGGCCCGGGGCATCCCCGGGACTCCGCTCTCTACCGGGAGGTCCTCGGCACGATCAGCCGAACCGTCCCGACGCTCGGGGTCTGCCTCGGCCACCAGGCGATCGGCCTTGCGTTCGGTGCACGCATCGTTCGGGCGGATCGGTTGATGCATGGGAAGCGGTCGGCGATCCGGCACGACGGTGCGGGGATCTACACGGGGGTGGCAAGCCCCCTCGTCGCGACCCGTTACCACTCGCTCGTCATCGATCCGGCGACCGTCCCGGACTGCCTCGAAGTGACGGCCCGAAGCGACGACGACGGGGCGATCATGGGCGTCCGGCACCGGAAGTTCCCGATCGAGGGGGTGCAGTTCCACCCGGAGAGCATCCTCACCCCCGACGGGAACCGCCTGATGAAAAACTTCCTCTCCGGTATGGGGGGTGCGGCATGATCCGCGAAGCGATTGTCCGGATCTCCACGGGCACGGACCTCACCTCCGCCGAGGCGGGAAGGGTGATGGAGGAGATCATGCGGGGCGTGGCGACTCCCGCCCAGGTCGGCGGTTTCCTCACGGCACTGCGGATGAAAGGGGAGAGCGAGACGGAGATCGCGGCGTTCGCCCGGACGATGCGGGCGGCGGCCGTCCCGGTTGTTCTCCCCGCCCCGGAGATGCGGGTGGATACCTGCGGGACCGGGGGCGACGGTGCGGGGACGTTCAACATCAGCACCGCGGCCGCCTTTGTCGCGGCCGGGGCCGGCGTCCCGGTCGTGAAGCACGGAAACCGGGGCGTATCGAGCCGGTGCGGTTCGGCCGACGTCCTCGAGGCGCTCGGCGTCTCCGTCGCGATCCCGCCCGATAAGGTCGGGGAGGTCCTCGCGGTCGCCGGGATCGCCTTCCTCTTCGCCCCGGCTTACCACCCGGCGATGCGGTACGCCAGATCGGCCCGGCAGGAGATCGGGATACGGACGGTCTTCAACCTCCTCGGTCCCCTCACGAACCCGGCAGGTGCCGGGGCTCACCTCCTCGGCGTCTACGATCCCCGCCTGACCCTTCCGGTCGCGCGGGTGCTCGGGGATCTCGGGGTGGAGCGGGCGATGGTGGTCCACGGCGCGGGTCTCGACGAGATCGCGACGGCCGGGCCGACGACGGTCGCGGAGCTCCGGGACGGCGAGGTCGAAACGTATACGCTCGACTGCATGGAGTTCGGGATCCCGCGCTCGCCTGTGGCCGCACTCCGGGGCGGCGGGCCGGAGGAGAACGCCCGGCTCCTCCTCTCCGTCCTCGCGGGGGAGGACGGCCCCGCCCGGGACATCGTCGCCCTCAACGCCGGGGCGGCGATCTACCTCGGTGGAAAGGCCGGCGACATCGCCGCCGGCATCGCCCGCGCCGAGGCTTCGATCGACTCGGGCGCGGCGCTCGATCGGCTCCGCCGGCTGGTCGAGGCGACCGGAGGCCCGGTATGATCCTCGACGATATCGTCAGGGCGACCCGGGAGCGCCTGGAGAGCCTCGACACTCTTCCGGAGATCGATCCCGGCGCTCCGCCCCACCGGAGCCTTGAGGCCGCCATACGTGCGTGCCGGGAGAGACGCGCGATCATCGCCGAGGTGAAGTACGCCTCCCCGTTGCGCGGCAGAATCCACGACGGCTGCGCCCCCGAGACGATCGCGAGGGAGTTCGCCGCCGCCGGAGCCGTCGGGCTCTCGGTGCTGACCGAACCTGCCTATTTTTTTGGGAGCATCGAAAACCTCGTCCGGGTGCGGCGTGCGGTAACGGTGCCGATCCTCAGGAAAGACTTCATCGTCGACGAGCGCCAGCTTGCAGAAACCCGGGCGCTCGGCGCCGACGCCGTCCTCCTGATCGCCCGGGTGCTCGGGGATCGCCTCCCCGCGTTCGTCGACGGGGCATACGCGCTCGGTCTTGAGGCGCTCGTCGAGGTCCACGACAGGAACGAGATGGAACGCGCTCTCGCGACGGATGCGAGACTTATCGGGATCAACAACCGCGACCTGGAGACGATGAGGATCGACCTCTCGACGACCTTCCGCCTCGCGGAAGCGGCACGTGACGCGGGGAGGATCGTGGTCTCCGAGAGCGGCATCACGTGGCCCTACGATGTCCGGAGCCTCGGGAGGCATTGCGATGCGTTCCTGATCGGGTCCGCCCTGATGTCGGCTAAAGATCGGTGCAAACGGCTGGAGGGATTCGTATTCGCGTGAAGATCTGCGGGATCACCACCGTCGGCGACGCCCGTGCCGCCGCCGCGGCTGGAGCCGATGCGATCGGCGTGGTGCTCGCGAGCCCCTCGCCCCGGTCGGTGACCCCGGAGCTGGCGCGGGAAATATTCGCGGCGGTTCCGCCGTTCGTGACCACGGTCGCCGTCACTTCGACCGACCGGGAGGAGGACCTCGCGACGATCCTCTCCTCGCGGCCGGACGCGGTCCAGGTGGCAGGCGACCTCGCCCTCCCCCGGGGCGCGGGGGTCCGGGTCATCCGGATGCTTGCTCCCGGCGACGCTCTCCGGGACGACTGCGACGCGGTGGTCGTCGACGGCAGCTGCGGCACCGGGCGGGCGTTCGACCCCGAATACGCACGAAGATGCGTGGCCGCCTCCCCGGTGCCGGTCATCCTCGCGGGGGGGCTTTCCCCCGGAAACGTCGCCGCGGCAATCCGGGCGGTAAGGCCTTACGCCGTCGACGTCGCTTCGGGCGTCGAGGCGGCGCCGGGGATCAAGGACGAGCGTCTCATGAGGGCGTTCGTGAAGGCATGCAGGACGATAGAACCATGAGAGCAGGACGATACGGAGTATACGGCGGGCAGTACGTGCCCGAAACCCTGATGAGCGCGTTGATCGAGCTTGAGGAGACCTATGCCCGGGTCCGCGAAGACCCGGAGTTCTCCCGCCGGCTCTCCTGGTACCTGCACGAGTACGCCGGCCGGGAGACACCGCTTACCTTCTGCGGGAACCTCTCCCGCGACCTCGGCTGCCGTGTCTACCTGAAAAGGGAGGATCTCCTCCACGGCGGCGCCCACAAACTGAACAACACCCTCGGCCAGGCGCTCATGGCGAAGTTCATGGGCAAGCGCCGGCTCATCGCCGAGACCGGCGCCGGGCAGCACGGCGTCGCGACGGCGATCGCGGGCGCAGTTCTCGATCTGCCCGTCGAGGTCTACATGGGTGAGGTGGACACCCGGCGCCAGGCGCTCAATGTCTTTCGGATGGAGCTCCTCGGCGCCCGGGTCGTCCCGGTCGCCTCCGGGACGCGGACACTTAAAGACGCCATTAACGCGGCGATGCGCGACTGGGTGGCGAACCTTGGGGATACCCACTACCTGCTCGGCTCCTGCGTCGGCCCGCACCCCTTCCCCCGGATCGTCCGGGACTTCCAGTCGGTCATCGGCGAGGAGGCGCGGCGGCAGATCCTCGAGCGGGAAGGGCGGCTCCCCGACATCGTCGTCGCCTGCGTCGGCGGGGGTTCGAACGCAATCGGCATCTTCTACCCGTTCGTGAACGACGATGTGCGGCTCGTCGGCGTGGAGGCGGGCGGCGAGGGACTTATCTCCGGCCGTCACGGGGCTTCGCTCTCGGCCGGTTCGGTCGGGGTCTTCCAGGGAGCGCTCTCCTACCTCCTCCAGGACGGCGACGGCCAGGCGCTCGAGACGCACTCGATCGCCGCGGGCCTCGACCATCCCTCCGTCGGGCCGGAGCACGCCATGCTGAAGGACGCGGGAAGGGTCCGCTACGAGGCGGTCACCGACGCCGAAGCGCTCCACGCCTTCCGCTACCTCTCCCGCGTCGAAGGGATCATCCCGGCGCTCGAGTCCGCCCACGCGGTCGCTTACGCCCTCCGGGCGGCGGACAACCTCGATGAAGACGACATCCTCGTCGTCAACCTCTCCGGCCGGGGCGACAAGGACGTTGCAGACGTCGCGAACGTTCACGGAGGCGCGGCATGAGCCGGATCGAGGCACTTTTCGCCCGGAAGAACCCGGTCTTCGTCGGGTTCACCGTCGCCGGGGACCCTGATAGAGAAACGTCGTTTGGCGTGGCGAAGACGATGGTCGATGCGGGCGTCGACCTCCTCGAGATCGCCGTCCCCTACTCCGACCCGGTGGCGGACGGCCCCGTGATCGAGCGGGCGCATGTCCGCGCCCTCCGTGTGGGCACCACCCCGGACGACGTCTTCGCCCTCGTTCGGCGGGTCAGGGAGTACGCGCCGCCCCTCCCCCTCGTCCTCTTCACCTACTACAACATCGTCTACCGTCGGGGGGTCGACTGGTTCTTTGCGGAGGCCGCCGCCGCCGGTGCGGACGGTATCCTCATCGTCGACCTCCCCACCGAGGAGTCGGGCGAGGTCGCACCCTCCGCCCTCCGGCACGGCATCGACCGGATCGTGCTCGTCGCCCCGACGACCTCGCCGGAGCGCCGGCAAAAGATCCTCAGGGGCGCTTCCGGGTTCGTCTACCTGATCTCGCTTGAGGGGGTGACCGGCGAGCGCGACCATCTCCCCCCGAACCTCGCCGGGCTGGTCGGTGCGGTGCGGGAGAAGACGGACCTCCCGCTCGCCGTCGGGTTCGGGGTCTCGCGCCCGGAACACGTGGCTGCGGTCGCCGCCGCCGGTGCGGACGGCGTCATCGTAGGGAGCGCGCTTGTCCGCGTAATCGAGGAGCACCCCGGCGACGAAGCCGGGATGCACGAAGTCCTCCGCGCCGTAATCAGGGCGCTCAAGAGCGGATTCGCTCCCGACCCCGATCCTGATATGCCCCGGCGCGAAAGAGTAGAGGGATGAGAAAGACCGTCGGGTTTCTGGTCAACCCCGTCGCCGGTATGGGCGGCGCCGTGGGGCTCGCGGGGACGGATGGAAAGGTCTCGGAGGCGCTCCTGCGCGGCGCCGTCCCCCGCGCCCGCGACCGGGCGGTCCAGGCCCTCTCCCTTCTCAGAGACGACGATATTACGTGGTATACCTGTGCCGCGCCGATGGGCGAGGATGCCCTTGCCGGTGCCGGTATCGACCGCTTTACCGTCGTCTACCAGCCATCTGGCCCGACGGGTGCTGCCGATACGAAGGCCGCGTGCCGGGCGTTTCTCGATGCCGGTCTCGACCTCATCGTCTTCTGCGGCGGGGACGGGACTGCCCGCGACGTCTTCGACGCCGTGGGGCGGTCGGTCCCCGTCCTCGGGATCCCTGCCGGTGTGAAGATGTACTCGGCGGTCTTTGCAGTCAACCCGGCGGCCGCGGCCGACCTCATCCGGCGGGCGGGGGGGGTTGCCTGCCGCGACTCCGAGGTGATGGACGTCGACGAAGAAGCCTACCGCTCGGGCCGGCTTTCTGCCCGGCTTTATGGGTACCTG
>MPOY01000114.1 GCA_001896715.1 Methanoculleus sp. EBM-46 | reverse complement strand
CCGGTGAGCTGGTTGAAGATCAGGGATTTGCCGACGCTGGGGTTGCCGATCAGCGCAAACTTCATGGACACGACTCCACGATGATGGACATGGCTATCTCGGGGCTGATGGCGATATCGCAGCCTTTCACCCTGACGACGACCGAATGGTTCGGGAGTTTCCGCCGGATCTGCACGATCTCGCCCGGGAAGATGCCGAGGTCGAGCAGCCTCCGGTTCCGCCGGGGCCCCCGGATCATCGCCACCCGGACGGTATCCCCTTCCTTGCAGTCGAGGAGCGTGCAGGCATCGCGCCCCCGGCAGTGCCGGGCACGCCCGGGCGGGCGCCGGAGATCGCTCATGGAGGACCGGTCGATCGCTTCGTCGGGGGTCTCGCGTTCGAGCGTGCAGATCTCGCATGCCGGGCAGCGCCCGGCATGCCCGGGCGGGGCGCTGTCCATGTAGGAGGAGAGGCGGTCGATCGTCTCATCGGATATGCCGTGCTCGAGCGTGCAGGCCTCTTTATCCGCTGCATCCGCATCGACGCCGAGCATCTCGGTCAGGAAGCACTGGAGGACGCGATGTTTCCGCGCCACCCGTGAAGCGACCGCGAGCCCCTTCTCGGTCAGCCTGACGGTGTCGTCCGCCAGTTGCTCCAGGTATCCTTCCCTGACCAGGGAGGCGACGGTCGCCCCGGCGGCGGCCTCCTCGGTGCCGAGCGCTGCGACTACCTCTTGCGATCCGACCGATCGTCCTCCGTCTCCCGCGATCGTGAAGATTGCTTCGAGATAATCCTCGAGTGTGGAAGGAAGCATGATATAATCTCTTTTACTTCCAGCAGTTTATGGATTTGGATGGTGCCACCGGTGTCAACGGCTATATGGTATTGCGAACGATCGGTGATCATGAGGGCACCGGCAGGATCGGTCACGAACAGGGATGTTGCCGAACAGTTCCTCGTTATGAGCCGCCTGCTTGAGATTGCGGGAGAGGACCGCTACCGGAGCGAGGCCTACGGGCGGGCGTCGCGGGCGATCGACCGGCTCGCCCTTCCGGTCACCGGGCTCGACGTGGAGGAACTTGTCCGCATCCCGGGTATAGGCGCCCGGATAGCCGGGCAGATCCGGGAGATTGCGGAGACCGGGTCGTTTGACGAGCTCGACGATATGCGGGCCGCCGTTCCGGCATCGGTCGTCGACCTGCTCGGCGTTCCCGGCATCGGGCCGCGGACGCTGCACATCCTCTGGAAACGGCTCGGGATCCTGACCGTGGACGACCTGGAGCGGGCGGTGCGGGGCCGCCGGCTCCGGGCGCTCAGGGGGTTCGGCCCAAAGAGGGAGGAGGCGATCGAGCGCGGCATCAGGCAGTTCCGCCGGAGGTCGAACCGGATCACCCGGCCGCAGGCCGACGCCGTCCTCGCGAGCGTGGCGGCGCTCCTGTGCGATGGTCGGTATGCAGTTGCGGGGAGTTACCGCCGGGGGGCGAGCACCGTCGACGGGCTCGATATCGTCGCCACCGGTGACCGGGCCGCCCTCGTGCGCCGTGTCGCAGCCGGCGAGAGCGGGGACGGGGTCTCGTTCTCCCTCGACGGGGTGCCCCTGAACGTCCGGTTCACCGATCCCGGCCGGTGCGGCACGGCGCTCCTCGGGGCGACCGGCTCGGATGGGTTCCTGGCCCGCCTCGGGGACGTGGCGCTTGCTCGCGGCTACCGGTTCACGCCCGGCGGTCTTGTGGATTGTTCGGACGGCAGCCTGCGAGCGTTCGCGAGCGAGGAGGAGGTCTTTTCGTTCCTCGGTATGGCGTTCATCCCTCCGGAGCTGCGCGAGGACCGGGGCGAGGTCGACCTTGCCCTCCGCCACGCGCTCCCCGACCTCCTCGAGATCGCCGATATCAGGGGGGACCTGCACGCCCACACCACCGCAAGCGACGGCCGCCAGTCGCTTGAGGATGTGGCGGAGGCGGGGGATGCCCGGAGCTACGAGTACGTCGCGATCACCGACCACTCGTCACGGGTGAGCCCTGAGGCCCTCGCCCGGCAGCAGGAAGCTATCGAGCGGGTCAACCGGCGCCACACCTGCGAGCTCCTCTGCGGGAGCGAGGTGGACATACGGAGCGACGGCACGCTCGGCTACCCTGACGGGGTGCTTGCCGACCTCGACATCGTTGTCGCGAGCGTCCACTCGGGGTTTGCCCAGGACGAAGATCTCCTGACCCGGCGCATCCTCACCGCGATGGAGAACGAGCACGTCGATATCATCGGTCACCCCACCGGGCGCCTCCTCGGGCGGCGGCCGCCTTACGCGGTCGACCTTGTCCGGGTGATCGAGCATGCGGCCGTGACGGGGACCGCGCTTGAGATCAACGCGTCGCCCCTCCGTCTCGATCTTGAGGATATTTATGTCTGGCGTGCAAAGAAACAAGGAGTGAAACTGGCTGCAGGGACCGATGCTCACCGGACGAGCGAGTTTTCAAATATGCAGAACGCCGTCTTGCAGGCGCGCCGGGGCTGGTGCGCCCCTGGCGACGTCGTGAACACCCTCTCCCTGTCGGAGTTGACGGAGTGGGTGTCATGATCTACCGGCTCTACGAGAAGTACCTCCTCCGAGACCTCAGCACGCTCCCTCAACAGATCTGTTTCATGATCACCGAGCAGGATATGCTCGACGCGCCGGGCAACCTCTGTCTTGCCGCCCAATGGTGCCGCGATCTCGGTATCGGAAGCGTCATGTTCCACATCAGCACGGCCGATCCTGCCCGGCTGGCCCGGTGCCTCCCGCTTATTCGCGCGGTCTCTTCGATAGGGCGCCTGACGCTCCACTACCGTGACGAGAAGGAGGTCAGCGGGGAAGGCATGCATGTGACGGTGGCGATCGGGAAGAGCGGGCGGGAGGAGATCGCCTGCTGCGTCCGGCGGATGGCCGAGGACGGCATCGACCCGGCGTCGGTCGACGAGGACCTGCTCGAGTCCTACCTCACCTTCGACTACGAGCCCGACCTCGTCATCAAGACGGGCGGGGACCACCTGACCGACTTCCTCATCTGGCAGTCGGTCTACTCCGAGCTCTTCTTCCTCGACGTGAACTGGGCGCTTCTCCGGAAGGTGGACTTCATCCGGGCGCTTCGGGACTTTCAGTCCAGGGCACGCCGGTTCGGGCGGTGATCTGTTCCGGGTGTATCCCGCCGGTTCGGGCGGCGACCGTCAGGCCGCGCGCTCTTTCAAGCGCATGCGCTGGTCGTAGACGCGCATCGCCCGCAAAAGGTCGATCCTCCTGAACGCCGGCCAGTAGGGAGCGCAGAAGTAGACGGCCGACTCGTGGCCGTTTGCGAGCCAGGGGAGGAAGTTCGACGTCCGGCAGTCGTTGCCGGTGCGGATGATCAGGTCGACGGGGGGGATGGGGGCTCCCCGGTGGAGATGGGTCTCGACGGTCGTGGTGCCGATGGTGGCGGGGTCGATCGCGCCCTGCCGGACTTCATCGAGGATCGACCGGGCGGCGTGCACGATCTCGTTTCGGCCCCCGTAGGCGAGTGCGATGTTGATGTAGTAGTCGTCGTAGGCGAGCGTCGCCTCCTCGGCGGCGTCGATGGTTGCAAGCAGGTCGTCGGGGAGGAGGGAGCGGTCCCCGATCATCTGTACCCGTATGTGGTTGCGGTGCACCCGCTCGTCGGTCATGATGGCGGCGAACTTCTCCTGGAAGAGGGTGAAGAGGGCTGCCAGCTCGTCCTTATCCCGCCGGAAGTTCTCGGTCGAGAAGGTGTAGAGCGTTATGTGCCGGACGCCGAGGTCGCATGCCCAGTCGAGGAACTCCTCCGTGGTATCTGCACCGCGCCGGTGTCCGACCGCCCTGTCCAGCCCCTGGTCCCGGGCAAACCGGCGGTTGCCGTCCTGGATCACCGCGACATGAAGGGGGATGTGTTTCACCTGCCATCGCAGGTAACGTTCATAGAGAGGCTCAATCCCGGATCGCAGCATCGAGCGGGGTCACCTCCACGACCATGCCGCCGTTTGGGTAGCGTTCGACGACGTACTTCTTGCCCGGCAGTCCTGCCCCGTGGTCGAGGAGCACCCACCACGCCATCTCGACTCTCCCCTCGCAGACCACGTAATCATCCTCATCGAGGCTCTCCAGGAATCCGTCGAGAGGCCCGGCCGGTTCGAGCACCCCGTAGACGACCGTCCCGTCGTCGGTCACCTCCTCAAACGGACGCGCAGTGTTGGCGGCGATCCGCCTTAACCGTTCCCGTAACTGGACGGAGTCCTTGAAGACCGACGAGCAGAAGTGGACTTTCGGGTCGGGGGGGAGTTCTTCCGCCCACTTCCGGGCGCCGAGAACGGCGTTGTGCAATCCGTCCTCGGGTTCGAGCCCGCGCTCGCGCATGGCGGCGGCGCAGGTCTCTCCCCACTCCAGTTCGTTTATGTTCAGGAAGTCAAGGAGCGGCAGGGCGGCGGCGAGGTTTCCTATCCCGGGGAGCGCCGGGACCTCGATGCCGATACTAAATCCCATCCGCCGGGCGAGGACGGCCGACCGGGCGTAGTCGGTATCGAGGATATCCGGCCAGGACTCGTGCGGCGGGTGGAGCCGGATCTCGTCGACCAGCCCCCGCAGGCACTCGAGTATGGG
>MPOY01000486.1 GCA_001896715.1 Methanoculleus sp. EBM-46 | reverse complement strand
TGATCGACCTCGAACCGGATCGAAGCCTCCTCGACATCGTTGCCCTGAAGTCGGAGCTGGAGGCACTGCTCGGGATCCCCGTCGATGTTGCCGAGCCCGTATCCCTGCACCGGTATATCAGGGATCGGGTGACGGCGGAGGCGGTATTGCTGTGAAGAACGAGATGAACGAACTCCTCGATACCTACCTCGCGTGGGACGATACCGCCCGGCTCTTCGTTGAGGTTCACGAGCCGCTCGATCCGCCCTCAAACCGGTATTGGGAGATCTTCTGCAGCCTCCTGCGGGTGCGAAAGAACGAGAACGTACTTGCCGGGGTCGTCGATCAATGGGAGCGTTCGTTTTGCCGGGCACTCCCCCTGTACGACCACGAGTTCGAAACTGCTCACGACGAAGCGCTTGGACGCCTGGAACAGACCCCGGATAGGGAGATCGATCCGATCGTCCGCCGGCTCATGGCATATTCGCGTGACACGTGCGTACAGGTTCGCCCCCGGGGTTCCCTCAAGCAGGAACCTTTATACCCCATACAACTCTATAGTGAACTATGGTAACGACGATTCAACTTCGACCGGAGACCAAGGCCCGCCTGGATGAGGTGAAGGTGCACCCGCGGGAGACCTACGACGAGGCGTTAAACCGCCTCCTGGACATGGCGTATGATCCGGAACCGCTCTCCGAAGAATCCATGAAGAAGATTGAAGAAGCCTTTGAAGACATACGGGCCGGCAGAGTTCGCCCCTTCGAGGAGTATGCGCAGGAACAAGGTCTATGATATGGCGACTGCTCATCACGGCAGGTGCCGAGCGGGACCTCAACAATATCCCGGAACCAGATCGCAAACGAATCAAGGATGAACTCCTTGCTCTGGCAGATGAACCGCACCCTAAATCTTACGTCAAAAAGATGAAGGGGCATTCACGCAGTCCCCTGTACTCTTTTCGTGTTGGGCAGTATCGCGCGATCCTCACCATAGAAGGTAATACCATGATAATCACCCTGGTCGAGGTCGGAAACAGGAGTAAGGTCTATCGAAGATATTGATGTGGCACGAGATCTGCGCGATGCTATGATCCGACCCTGTATTTTGCGCGGAGCTCCTCAGAGGCGTATGTTTTTTCCCTGCTCGTCCTTCGGACCATATCATCTACCTCTTTGACGTTCACGCCGGTCTCGCAGGCCGCCTCCGGCTTTAACTCGCGCTCAAGGGTCTTGCCGATCGATTCTCTCCCCCTCCTGCGCGAGAGGATCTCGTCATACACGGTATCGGATACTTCTATCGTCGGCATACCACAGTGATGTCTGCCATCCGAAAGGATATACGTTGTGTGGTATCTGCCGGTCTCGGCAATCATCGATGAGGGAGTGCACACGCATCCTCGCCCACGAGAACCCGGAACGCCACGACTATATCCCCGCGAACCGGTTGCGGGCAAGGATCGCGCGGGCGTCGTCCTCAAGCCGCTGCTCCACCAGATTCGCGATGATCTCGTCAAACGTTCTGTCGGATCCCGGGAGGCTCCGATATCTCCCTGTATGTCTTTTACGATACGGGGATGAACTCCGTAGCCGTCATCGAGGTATGATCCGTGCTGCTCATGGATATACCAGGCCGGGAACAAAAATCGTATCCAGGAGCTACGTCATTCACCCGGTGCGCCACGACAGCGACTCTCTCTGCAGATCGAGAGCGGTGCAGGTATCCCGGTATCGGCGAAGCGCCCCCGCCCAGGTCTGCCGGAGTGGTCCACCCTGTTTGCGCTTCTGTTTCTGGAGGAGATAAGTAACAAAATCCAGCGCCTCTCTCCGGTGCTCGGGGGAGAGTTCCCTCACGAGTTCTTCAATACCTGTCATGACATCCATCCCCACAACGATCCGCGGATCGTGGAAAGCACACCCGGCCGTGTTCCGATCCACGATCAGGATAGATACTTATCGGGCAAGGTCGGACAAAAATGTTCTCCTTGATAAAGACCGGGAGGCAAACCACCCCGGGGACCGGCTGGTACGAGACTCCAGGGTGCGATGGAGGGGGGGCGGAACGGGGTGGAAGCGGCTTCCGATCCCATCGAAATACTTTTAATAGCGCTGGCAATGACTACTAGTCATGACTCCGGCTGTCACCATCGATGAACTCTATCTTGAGATCAAGAAGATCCAGGAGACCATGGTCCGGCGGGAAGATCTTGATGCCCTCCTCGATACCATCGAGATCTTGAGCAACCCCGAGACGATGGCGACGATTCAGGCGAGCGAAGAAGACATCGCCGCCGGACGATACAGAGAAATATCCTCGATAGACGACCTCCTCGGTGAGTTATCCTGACAGAGTGGACGATCCGGAGGACCGATACGTTTGTTGAGAGCCTCTCAAAAGTCAAAGGCAACAAGGAAGTAATAATCGAACTCGGTAAGAAACTCCAGCGTATGAAG
>MPOY01000417.1 GCA_001896715.1 Methanoculleus sp. EBM-46 | reverse complement strand
TTTCTCTCAACCGCCGCTTTTACTATTGCTTTCAGTTCTTCCTGCCATTTCCAGCCCATGTTATCAGCTCCTCATCTCTCTTGCCGTTTCAAGACAATTGTTGATCTCCGGAATGTCCCAGATGGTTATTATCTGTTTCAATTACATCGGGGAAGTCTATTCTCCTGTCTTCTTCTGATTCTGCGGTAACGCCTTGTCCTGAATAAACAGGTTGTTGAACTGCTTCTTTTCGGCTTTAACCAGCTCTGCTATCTTCGCTTTGAGATCATTGATCTCCCTTCTCAATTTTTCTGCCGTCTTGCTGTACTCGAGAAACCTTTTTTCATCTACTTTTGGGACTTTGATATTCTCGACATTGCGAACGCTCAGTCCTCTAATCATAGTTCCTGTGGAAATCTGAGAAAGCATAGACTTGCCGTACTCGCTATTCAACAGTTCATAGAGCGCCCGGGCCGGATACTTTCCCGGACCGACTCTTATGCGTAGTAGATTGGCTCCCATCGCTAAAATTATTCCTTCGCCATACTCACCGACCTGCGCTATTTTGTCTATGGTCCCTTTTGCAGATAGAACTATGTCGTCCGGATATAGTCGAATCCTTTCAACCTCTTCCGCATCTTCCACATATATCGTCTCCGCCTTTTCAAGATTCAATTCCCCGTCGCCCTCAATATCGGAGATCTTCAGCAGGTGAACCTTCAAAGCTCCGGCCTTCTCCGTCGTAGTCTTCAATCTTCCCTTATCGGTGCCTGAGGAGACGCCGGCGATTTCACCTATTCTTATGCCCGGAAGCCTCGAGATAGCTCTGATTAGACTCGCCGCTTCTCTGGACGAGGGGATCTCCATGACATATACCGAAGGCAGCAGGGAGAATCTGTGTGTCTCCATCTCGGAGAAAGATACTATTCGCGACAGATTATCTACTTCCTCCCACCTGGCGTATGTATCGAGCGCAAGAGAAACCAGAGACGTTTCGAGTCTCTTTCTGTCAAGCATCTCACGTGAAATGGAGACCATAAGGACCGATCCCTTTCGAGCCTCCGGTTTGTCTTTGTTTATTATCAGGATGCTGCTTTTCAGTGCAGAAATGTTTGACGGCAACGCGGGAAGCTGAATGACTGCTTCAACGAGATCATGCTTGACAAGGTTCTGTCTTATTATTCCGTCGGGCAGTTCTCTTATGAGCGCGCCGTTCTGTATAGAACTTACCAGCTTTCCATTCTTCTTCAGAGAGCTTATTCCGTGCTCGATGAAAGCCCATTCGCCCGTCCTGGGAATACCGTAGATGAATCTCATATAGCTGTCACTCTCGAGTTCTTCCCTTCCCAGCCTCATACCCGTTGGCGGCTCGCAAATTACCCTGTCAAACTGAGAGACCGAATAACCCTGAGTGTGTAACGGGCTTCCAAGAGTATCTCCGCAACCCAGACCTTCTGAACAGACATCCAGCACTTCCATAATCACCTTCGTAAGGGTGCATATTTCTCTGTCTATCTCCTGTCCTGCTATTTTGACCGGTCGGGTGCTCAATCTTTCAGAAAGACACTTGAAGGGTCTGCCATAACCGAAAGCCGGATCATAAACCACCATTTCGGGTTCATAGTCAAGAACGCCAACCATGATGTCGATAAACAACTGAGGTAGCAATGCAAGTCCGTATCTGTTAGTCGCTTCAAATGTCTTTGTCATGAGATCGTATATCGCGCAGGCTGTTTCTCTCATCTCTTCTCTGCCGACCGAGTCGATAGCGCCCTCGATATATGCCAGAGCGGTATCGACGAATATACTTTCGTCCTGGCAAATATTTCTCGCTGAGACCAGAACCTCATCGAAGGGAATGTGTGGGTATCTTCCCGAAAGATGATCTGCTTCTTCGCGAAGAAGAGCGTATCTCTTAGATAGGCTGCTCGCAGTTACCGGAATCGAATCCTTTTTGAGCAGCGCCTTCTTTGCGAGCATTTTCAGCCATATGAAGCCGAATACGCCTCGCACCACTCTCTCGCTACCGGTTTTGTCTCTTAGCAGTGAAATGAGGCTCCAGAGGTTCTTCTGAAATTCTTTGATGTCTATCATAATAACACTCCTATGACCAGTTCCATCTGGCGTTTTTGTTCTTATAAGCCGTGATAACTACGTTCCCCACAACAACAAGGCGTAATCCATTCAGAGAATCGTGTTCTCTATCAACGTGCCGCTTCCCTACAAATATAAGGACGGCACTATTCATGAGTTTCCTCGCGCCGTTCATGAGGGCATAGGCCAGATCCTCTTTTCTGATACCTCTCTGGTTCATTCGCTTCAATACATGCTCAGATAAGAAGTAACCCGTCGAATCCAGTTCTCTCATCATGCACCGCCTCCTGTGGTCTGATGAATATATATTACCACCCAGTATTTGAGGTTGTCAATATGGTGAGTATTACAATATAATTAATTATGCTGAATCGATA
>MPOY01000415.1 GCA_001896715.1 Methanoculleus sp. EBM-46 | reverse complement strand
TTCATGACACTTCCCCCCTGTCAGACAGGTGGTCTCCCCTCTACAGGATGGTATATATGATCTTCTACCACCGGGTTCTGCCCCGGAAAGTGAGCGAAGGTGTCGCCTCTTCATGAAAAATCTCATTTACACTGGAGATGGGTTCCCGGCTGGTGCGTTCCCGGGCACGGTTCGTCCTGCCGGATATCGCCATGACTGCCCCCCCTTCCCCCATCGGGGCGAGAGGTGAGAGGGAGGAGGTTATCAACCTCTCCTGCGGGGAGGGGCCACCCCCGGCTATCTTCCTCCCGCCTGCCGGGCAACACCCCGGGCGGCCGCTGCGACCTCCTCGGGGTCGCCCAGGTAGTAGTGCCTGATAGGGTGCAGGTCGGCGTCCAGCTCGTAGATGAGGGGGTAGCCGGTGGGGATGTTGAGATCTGCGATATCGCCGTCCGGGATATTGTCCAGGTGCTTGATCAGGGCACGGAGGCTGTTTCCATGGGCTGCGACCAGGACGGGTTTTCCCCTCCGGAGATCCGTTGTGATATGGCTCTCCCAGTACGGGAGCACGCGGTTGAGCGTGTCGTGCAGGGATTCGGTCGCAGGGAGGGTCTCCGGGTCCATGTCGGCATAGCGGGGGTCAAACCGCGGGTGCCGGGAGTCATCCCATGAGAGCGGCGGCGGCCGAACGTCGTATGCCCGGCGCCAGAGGTGAACCTGCTCCGTGCCGTATTTCGCGGCGGTCTCCGGCTTATCCAGGCCCTGCAGGGCGCCGTAACTCTTCTCGTTCAACCGCCATGAACGCTGCACCGGGACGTACATGAGGTCGAGGTCGTCCATGACGATCCAGAGTGTCCGGATGGCCCGTTTCAGTACCGATGTGTAGGCGACATGGAATGTATGCTCGCCGCCAAGGAGCGTCGCCGCCCGGTGGGCCTCTTCTCTGCCCCGGGCCGAGAGGTCCACGTCGGTCCAGCCCGTGAACCGGTTCTCCCTGTTCCAGAGGCTCTCGCCGTGCCGTAAGAGGATCAGTTCTACCATTGCGTATCTCTCCCATACGAGGAGGCATCCACCGGGCCTCCACCCATCGTGGTAGTCCTCCATACCGGATATAATCGCCCCCGCCTCCCCCTGGCAGGGGCGGGGCATAGGAGGCCGGAGCCGATATAACCTCTATAAACCGGCTGTTTACCAAATCGGGCTCCTATAAGTTCGATTTTTTTCGTAGCTTACCATCCATTTATCCCTCAATCGCTCCCATATGGTAGCGTATGGCACCGAACAGAAGAAGGAACAAGAACTACATACTCGCAACGGCGGCGCTCCTCATCGTCGTCGTGGCGGCAATCATCGCCGCGGGGTGCACGGCGGGCACGTCGACACCGGGCGCTGTCATCGGGCTCACCGGGGTCTCCTGGTCGCTTGACTCCTACTGTGATGAGAACAGTACACTCGTAGGAGTCCTGCAGGGAACGGAGATCACCGCCCGGTTCGACGACGGAAAGGTCACGGGCCTGGCCGGGTGCAACCAGTACGGCGGCGACTACCGCCAGAACGGCGCGGCTCTCTCGTTCTCCACGCTCGCTCAGACCCTGAAATACTGTGAGGAGCCACGGGGCATCATGGAGCAGGAAGCACGGTTCATGGAGGTCCTCGGGTCGACGGCGGGCTACCGGATCGAGAACGATCGGCTCCTCCTCACCGACGCTGCCGGGGCAACGGTGCTCGTCTTCACGAAGGAAAAACCCGCGTCGATCGTCGGAACATCCTGGACGCTCGCCGGCCTCGCCGGGGAGGATGGCGGTCTGCTACCGGTCGTTCCCGGCACAACGGTCACGGCGGTCTTCGGTGCCGATGGCAGAGTCGGCGGATCAGCCGGATGCAACCGCTACGGTGCGAACTACGCCGTACATGGCGCGGACCTCATGATCGAACCGACCACCATGACCGAGATGTATTGCGGCGAACCCTCCGGCGTCATGGAGCAGGAGGACCGCTACCTTGCGCTCCTGGCCGAAGTCGCCTCCTGCCGGGTCGAGGGCGATCGGCTGATTCTCACCGACGCTAACGGCACCGATATCCTTGTCTTTGAGCCGATCATCCGGGCGCCCGACCTCCCGCTTGCCGGGACGGACTGGGTGCTCGACGGCTACAGCACCGGGAAAGATGCAGTATCCCCGGTGATCGCCGGGACAGAGATCACCGCTATGTTCGCGCCCGACGGGAAGGTCGCCGGGAGTGCCGGGTGCAACCACTATGGCGGCTCGTACAGCCTCGACGGCGGGAACCTCTCGGTCTCGTCGCTCTTCAGCACCCTTATGTATTGCGGCGAACCGGAGGGCATCATGGAGCAGGAGGGGAAGTACCTCGCGCTCCTTGCAAACGTATCGTCCTACAGGGTACAGGGCGACCGGTTGACCCTCACGGATGCAGAGGGGACCGATCTCCTCTTCTTTGTGATGGCGGAGGAAGTCCCGCCGGCGCCGCTTGCCGGCACTAACTGGGTGCTCGACACCTACAGTACCGGAGAAGATGCAGTCTCCTCGGTGATCGCTAAAACCACGATCACGGTGACGTTCTCACCGGACGGCAACATCGCCGGGAATGCCGGGTGCAACAACTACGGAGCCGCCTACCGGCTCGACGGCACGAACCTTTCGGTCTCGCCGCCGGTCAGCACGAAGATGTACTGCGGCGAGCCGGAGGGGATCATGGAGCAGGAGGCGCGTTACCTCACCCTTCTTGAGTCCGTGGCAGGCTACCGTATCGATGGGAACCGGCTCGACCTCCTTGGCGGGGCTGGAGGGATCCTCCTTTCCTTCCGGGCCGATGACGCGGATCGGTCCTGACCCGACCTCCGTCCCCTTTTTCCACGTATACCGCTCGAGGACGGTTTTTTTGCCCGCCGGAACCATATCCGGATGAGGGCTACAAAACGACGCCTCCTCTGCAAGCGCTCAAGAAAGATGGCGATCGAGAGAATCTCGATGAAAATCGGTTATTTTTTCTTCCCTCAGCCCTTACGCCTACCGTGGTAAATATGAGGGACGGGCATCACGCACTTGCGAAGGCCGCATTCCTGATCATCGTCGCGGCGTGCCTCGTCTCTGCCGGGTACTCCGGCGATACATCTCCCGGCGATGTCGATCAGGCCGCCGAACCACTTATGGGGACGGCGTGGAACCTGGTCGGATACCGTGCCGATAACGGCTCCGTCGTCGCGCCCCTGCCCGGGAAGGAGCCATCCGTCATCTTCGGCGGCGATGGCACGCTCTCGGTGTCCGCCGGGTGCAACCTCTACTCCACCTCCTACCAGATCGACGGTTCCAGGATCATGGTGGAGCCGGCCACCGCCGCAGGCACACACCCTGCGGTGGAGCAGGATATCGCCCGGCAGGAGAGCCGGTACTGGGAACTCCTTCTTGCGGCTGCATCATACCGGGTTGAGGGCAACAGGCTCGTGATCACCGGGTTGTCGGGCCAGGATCTGCTCGCCTTCTCGCGGGCCGGCGAGCCTGCGGATGTGCCGCTGCTCGCGATGGAATAGCGGCCGGCTACAGCACCAACGACCCATCGATGCCGCGCGCGGAGCACATGTTCTATTCGGGGGGCGGTGTGCCGGCAGAGAAGCGCGGGCGAGGTGGGGGATGCCGGCGAGGTATACGGGTAGCCCTCGCAGAAATGCCGGCAACGAGAAGCAAGGCGTCTGGAGCGTGAGAGACAGGGGAGGGGGAACAAGTTCCCCCTCCCCGTCGGCCCCACCCCCCGTGGCGATATGCACCACGGTCCAGTGCACGGGGAGAG
>MPOY01000128.1 GCA_001896715.1 Methanoculleus sp. EBM-46 | reverse complement strand
CACCGGGGTTGCGACGACCTCCGCTTTCGGGTCCTCTGAACCGATGAGATCGGTCACGTCGTACCAGAGCAGGTAATCCGAATACTGGCGGTTCACGTGATCGTTGACCGGGTAGACGTTTGCCGTATTATCCCCGGCGGTGGCAAGCGTCTCGGTGCCGAGCGTCTCGTATGTGCCGTTGCCGTCGAACCTGACGGTCGCGGTCCCCGCCCGGCTATCCGTGCCTGCGGCGTAGACGACCGTGTACAGCCGTGCCCACTGGATATCGGTGTAGGCCGGGAGGGCGAATGTCCGGTTGAATGTGTTCGTCGCGTATGAGATACCGGAGCTCCATCCCCCGTATGCCCCCACGTAGAGATCGCCGGAGACCGTGCCGCTCTGGACCGTGGCAAGGCGTTTTGGCCCTGCAGAGGACGAGATGCACCGGGCCTTCGTGAGCGTATCGCTGCCGCCGGCATTGGTCGCGGTGAGCTGGACGTCGTAGGCTCCCGCTGCAAAGGTGTGGGTCGGGTTCTGGTCGGTGGAGAAGAGCGTCCAGTTCTCGGTGGTCCCGGACGGCCGCGACTCCCACGACCATGCGGTGGGGGAGTTCGTCGAGGCGTCGGCGAAGGTGACGGCAAGCGGCGCAAGCCCGCTCATCGGGGCTGCGGTGAACGCGGCAACAGGCGCATCCCCGCTGGAATCGTCGACGTATTCGACGACCAGGAAGACCTGCGCCGCCACCATCGTCGGCAAATTGGCCTCGGTCCCCTGGATCGCCGCGATGTTCCCCGTCGGGCGGAGGCGGTCCCCGACGTCCCGCTCATCCACGGCCACCTGGGTGGAGGTGCCCGGGCCGTAGTCCCAGACCCATTCCCGGACCAGTTCATCGTTGAAGAAGAGGTTCCCCTCGCCGGGTCTCGTACCGTCGCCGCAGTCCCCCCAGGGAACAAACGTCGTGAGGTCTGCGCGGACGACGTTCCCGGTATCGATCGTCATCCCCGTAAACGGCACGTACGCCGTAGCCTCGGTCTCGTTCGTGCCGTAACCGAGCGGATCGGCGCCGAGGATGTCGAACTCCTCGTTGATGAAGATCTGCTTTCGGGTGGCGGAGGGATCCTCGTAGACCACCGCAAGCGTGAACCCTGCCGGCGATATCTTGCCCGGCCTGTCCCGCTCAAAGAGCGCGGTGTTGTTGGCGCCCTTCCGGAAGAGCGACGTCACGTTGTAGGTGAACAGCCCGTAGTGATGGTCGACATACGCCCCGAAGTTCGAGACATCGGTGTACCAGTCCACGTACGACACCCCGACGCCGTTGAACTCGATCGAGACGTTGTCGGGTGCAGAGTTGGTGTTGTCCCAGGCGTAGGGCACGTAGAGCCAGGCGTCGCGGACGCTCGAGCCCTCAGGCAGCGGCAGGTCGTCCGCCGTCCAGGTCACCGTGTAACCCTTCCAGTAGTCGTCGCCGCCGAAACTCCCCGACCAGTAACGGCTGTCGCCGAAGGAGTGCACGATGCCGCCATAAAGGTCGTAGGTCCGGACGGTGGTGATGTCGCTGCCGCCCTCCCAGTAGCGTTTGCCCTTGTAACCGTTGTACTTCACCTCTCTGGGCTGGCCGACCCTGATGTTGTTAGACTCATCGCTCTCGGCGACGGTGTCGTCGGGATCGATCTCGGCGGTGTAGGTCACCGTCCCGCCAGCAAGGTTCCGGATGGTCGGATCCTCGATCGAGACGCTCAAGATGTTCTTGCCGGACTCGATCGGCGGTATGTCGACCCTGCCCGTCCACCCGTCGTCTGAGCGGACCTCCATCACCGTTGCCGGGGAGGTTCCCGGGCCGTTGTTCTTGATGTTCATGACCCGGATGGTGTTGGGCTCGCGGGCAAACACCACGCTGCCGGTGGGGTTTGGCATCCCCCCGATGGTGAGGTCGCAGTCTGCCGTAGCGGCCACGATGCGGGCGCCGGGCGCGAAAGAGGCGGAGGCCGGCCCCTGCGTGGCGTCGTCCGCCATATCGGCATCAAAGAGAATATCGCCTACGTGCGGATCGGCGGAT
>MPOY01000305.1 GCA_001896715.1 Methanoculleus sp. EBM-46 | reverse complement strand
GAGCCGGAAGAAGAGTTCGACATGGTCTCCTTCGCATCCGGCGGCACGGTCGACGACGACCTGATCACATCGCTCAAATCCGATGCGAAGAAGAAGAAGTTTGTGGAGGACGTCAGCCTGGTCCGCGACCTGAAGGGAGAAAAATACGATGCGAGGAGCCTTGCTCTGGAACTCGAGGAGATCCTCGCGGCGATGCGATCACAACGATGAAGTTCTCGCGGGAGATAGTATAGAGAGCGATGAAGTCTGTTCCGGTAAAGGTCGAGCACGAAGGCAGGTGGGTTCCGACGACGATGGGTATCGGCGAGGACCGTATCCGGATCGCCGCTCCCCTCGACCGCGAGATCACCTACAAATCCGTGGTCGATCTTGAGGAGAAGAAGAACCAGGTGACGATCACCGCCGGCACGGACAAAGACCTGGTCTATCGCATCGCGTCGGTGGAAAAAGTCCTCTCGGTCTTGAAGAAGTTCATCATAACCCAGGCGAGCGCGTACCGCCTGAACGCCTTCTTCATGTCGCCCGCAATCCGCGGGGGGGTGCTCATCCAGGATGCCCGGTGGGAGAAGGGGGCGATCGCCGTCATGAAGACCGGCATCTGGTTCGTCGGCCAGGAGACCCAGGTCTGCATCCCCCTCGCGGATGTCGCCGGCATCGAGCTCACGTCACGGGAGATCCAGGAGAAGAACCTCGACGTCGTGAAGATCGACCACCTCATCGAGAACGAGGTCGTGACAAGTTTCGTCCTCTGCCCGATGACGACGCTCCAGGTCCTCTACAACTTCCTCAAAGAGGCGACGCAGGACTCCGATGTCAGCGAGGAGCTCGACCCCCTGACCGGACAGGTGGCCATGCTGGTCTACAGCGGCATGGACTCGAGCGCCATCGAGAACATGCTCAAACTATCGCATAAAGACCTCGAGACCGTCTACGACCGGCTCCTCGGCACGGGGCTCGCCGAGGTGCTCTACATCAGAAAAGAAGTGCAGTTGACCGCGAAAGGCGTCCGGTACATTTCTAATGCGATGAAATCCTCATCGAATTAATAATACCTTTTCTCAAGAACAACAAGGCCTATATAGCGCGTTCTCCAAATAATCATCAAGTGGTTTTTGATGGGGAGAATCCTGATCGTCGATGATACAATGTTTATGAGAACGCTGCTGAAGAATATTCTCTTCTCCGGCGGGCACGACATCGTCGGTGAGGCGGCCGACGGGGCGGAGGCCGTCGCCAGGTACCAGGAACTCAGGCCCGATCTCGTCACGATGGATATCGTCATGCCCAAGGTGAACGGTATCGAGGCGCTCAAGGCCATCAAGGCCGCCGACCCGGCGGCAAAGGTCATCATGTGCACCGCGGTCGGCCAGGAGCAGATGGTCAAACTCGCCGTCAAGAGCGGGGCGAGAGGCTACATCGTCAAACCGTTCCAGGCTCCAAAAGTCCTCGAAGAAGTCAAGAACGTCCTCAATGCGTGAGTTATGATACGGGTTCTGATCGTCGACGATTCGCTCTTCATCCGGACGATACTCCGGGATCTCCTCAAAGATAGCCCGGAAATCGAGATCGTCGGAACGGCGGTCAACGGCATCGACGCTCTCGCAAAAATTGCAGACTTAAAGCCCGACGTCGTCACCCTCGATATCGAGATGCCCCGGATGAACGGCCTCGAGGTGCTTGAGGCGCTCCGGAAGGAGAGGGTCAGGCCGAAGGTGATCGTCCTGAGCACGCTGACATCAAGGCAGGCCGATATGACCCACCGGGCGCTCCGGCTCGGGGCGGACGACTTCATGCTCAAACCACGGGACGTCCCGAACGTCAGGGGAATCGAGCGGGAACTCATCCAGAAGATCAAAAACCTCGTCTCGCTCCCGGTGATCGTGCGGTCGTCTGAGGTTCAGAAGGGCAAGGCCGATGCGGTGGTCCTGATAGGCTCGTCGGCCGGAGGCCCGCCGATGCTTGATGCGGTCCTCTCCGCGCTCCCCGCGGACCTGCCTGCGGCGGTCGTCGTAACCCAGCACATGCCCGAGGGGTTCACCGCATCGCTCGCCGAACGCCTGAACCGGGTCTCGCCCCTCCCGGTGAGAGAGACCGCAAATGGGGATACCCTGCAGACCGGAACCGTCCTCATAGCGAAGGCCGGCTACCACACCGTCATATCGGGGGTCTACGCCGGCGCCCAAAAGACCGCCGGGAGGATCGTCCACTCGACCGCTCCTCCCCTCCATGCGGTCCGGCCCGCCGTCGATATGACCTTCACATCCGCTGCGCGCGTCTTTGGCCCGCGGACCGTCTCCGTGATCCTTTCGGGTATGGGGAGCGACGGCGGCGAGGGTATGCTCGCCTTGAAGAACGCGGGCGGCAGCACGATGGTCTGCGCCGAAGAAGACTGCCTGGTCTACGGGATGGCACGCTCCGCCCTTGCGCGGAACTGCGTCGACAGGGTCGTGCCGCTCAAAAACCTCGCACACGAGATCACACGAGCCTTCAGCCGGCTTTAGGTGAGATCCATGTTTGATGAAGAGATATACCGGAAGCTGTTTGTCGAGGAGTCGAGGGAGAACCACGAGAACATCGTGACCAACCTCCTTGCCCTTGAGAGCGGGGAAGATCAGCAGACCGCGATCGACGAGATCTTCCGGTCCGCGCATACGCTCAAGGGGATGTCCGCATCGATGGGTTTTGACGCGATGGAGCACCTCTGCCACTCGATGGAGGACGTCTTCTCGCTCATCCGCAGCGGCCGGCAGGAGGTGACGGCATCTCTCACCGATCTGCTGCTCACCTGCACCGATACGATCGAGGGGATGCTGGACGCGATCGAGGCCGGCGGGACCCCGTCGGACGAGCGGTCCGGGAGCCTGGTGCAGGATCTCCGGGCGTTCGCAGAGG
>MPOY01000198.1 GCA_001896715.1 Methanoculleus sp. EBM-46 | reverse complement strand
TTGACCTTATGCCTATTAAACCATCGTACGCGAACCTGAGTGGTGGGAGCCAGTACTTCTATTTCTCTCTTATAGTGGTCATTCTTGTAGTATTTTGTATTGTATTTCAATATCGCAAACAAAAACCGAAGACTGCAAAAAGAACGGTGGAGAATCGAGAAAGATCTGAGCTTGCAGACAGACAGGATGGTTTCATGACCTGAGTCGATTCAAAAAAACGTGACAGACCCCCTTTTTCATGAACTGGATGATGAACCTTAATTATTCCCAATACCCATCGCCGGACCGGAAGACGCGTTTATGAGGTCCAGACTAGACGACTGATAAAAAGTGATGAAATAGACCTATCCACCAATTAACAAATCGCAGAAATGGAAGTTCACACAAATGAATATTCCTTTGTGCAGAATGTAACAAGTGGTATATTAGTCATATGAGTGCATTGCACTTAATCTTATCCGCCTAATACCTTTGACAGAGACAGTTGCAGACCTGAGCGATGCACCCTTTACTGGGGGTGTGATTGTGAACAGGGTAATTCTTATGGCGGTACTTGCATTTCTTTTGATTGTTTCAACAACTGCATCTGCGTATGTGGTTGGAACCCTGTATTTTCCAAGAGATACGGTGGATCTCAATGGAAGAGAGATTAAGACCTTCCTTGCAGAGCAACCTCTCACGATGTTCGATCATCTGTTCGGAACGAGCACCTACTTCAACGAGCTGAAAGACGAAGAGAAACTGAAAGCCTTCTACAAAGACACGCTAATAGACATAGCTATGCTCACTTCTCTCGACCCTATGATAAGCCTGTTTTCAAGCTGCTATACGATAATCAAATGGACGGGAACCGACCTGGACGACGTTGCAGAGGGTATGAAAACCTTCTTCTCTCTGTACAGGTCCATAGTGAACAACAGATATGTCTCAGATCAGCAGCAGTACGGAGAACTGCTGAACAAATTCAAAGAGTTCGGGAGACTGGACACGAACATAAGCAGGAAATGGCTGGAGGTATCTCAGGGCGTGAACGTGGCCGCTAAGATACTAAAATGGTCGAAATACGCCGTCCTTCTGAACTCTGTCAACAGCTATATGTTGTCTATGGACTTTGCTCTGGACAGATTACGCCTGATATATTCCCTGATTCGCAGCTACAGAATGGAAGGCAACGAAACATCCCCGCTCTTTGAAGAGGCTGTGCTTGCTGCAATAGTAGAATTAGAACAATGGGCGAACAGAACGAATATAGAGCGGTTCATAACGGCTTACTTCGATCAACTGGACAAAGTAACGCTGACTAAAGACATAACCGAAGAACTAGCCCTGGCCTCCTTGAAAGGAGCGGTGAAGGCGGTCGGACTGCCTGCGATCCCTGCCATAGGCTGGGGCTTTGCAATCAAATTCAGCATTGACACAATAATGAGCGGAGTGAAGTCCCAGGAGATATTCAACAGGTATCTTCTGGCTGGAGACATACTACACTGGCTCAGGAAACTGAGAAACAGAAGCGTTAACGGGAGCTGGGAACATCTGGAGCTGGCAATATGCGAACTGTATAGCCAGATGTACTCGGCGGAGCTTGGAAAAGACTTCTTCGGTGAGAAAGTGCAGAAATTCGTTGTATGGAAGAGCAACGAGAGAAAAGAGACAATAAGAACCTTCGAAAACGACATAAGTACAGTGAGGGGATTCATTGAATACATCTTTGCAAATGATGAAATACTCGAGCGGTTCTCCCAGTTCTATGCTGAGTCCTTACCTGCTGAAAAGGTGACTAAAACGACGAAGTATCTTCTGACACGTGGGAAATACGCAGAGACATCCGACCTGTTGACGGCGGTGAGAAATGAATATGGGTCCAGGGCAGAAATAGCGGACTGGGCAGAGATAAAGAGAGAGTACAGCGGGAAGTCGGGAGAACTTATCCGGGAGCTTGGACTGGGAATCGGCCAGGGTGAAAGCGTGCTAATACAGAACAACGGAAAGAGGTACTACTCTGGAAGCCGGCACTACTTCCTCACACGTTTTGATGGAGAAGTACCTTCCTGGTACGCAGTTCACGACGAGATAGACGGCTACACTCTCGTGTTGGGATCCTGGTACGACGTTGAATACAGAATAATCGTGAAAATATCTGAATAAACTCTATTTGGGGGTCGAACATATGAGGACAATCCGCTGGTTTCTGACACTGACAATCCTGTTTCTAGCGTCTTTGACACTCTCGAGCACAAAAGCGCTGGTGATAGGGATAGGAAACTACAGTGACTCCACGATAGAACAGCTACCTGGAGCGATAGAAGATGCTAGAGCCTTCGCGGAAGCATTGAAGAGAAAC
>MPOY01000200.1 GCA_001896715.1 Methanoculleus sp. EBM-46 | reverse complement strand
GAGCAAAGTGGTGAACACGCTGTACCGGATCCTGCTCGGCGCAGATATCACCTGTGTAAGCCCCATCTTTCGGCTTTACAGGAAGGATGCCCTTGACGGAATATACATACAGAGCAACAACTTTGATATCAACGCCGAGATACTGGCTAAACTGCTCCTCGGCGGCAGAACGGTAGTAGAAGTCCCGGTCGTACTTCACACGCGCAGGTACGGCGAATCAAAGATCAACGTCAGCAAAGAGATCCGGAACCATGTGCGGCTCCTGACCAAAATCTTCAAGATTCGAGTCTTCAAAGGGAGCTGGGACTGATGCGGATCGGATCGTCCATTACTCTTTCCGCACAACAAAGATCGTGACCGCCAGAGGTGATAGAGTATGCATGTTGCTATTGTTCTTGGAACCCGCCCCGAGATCGTCAAGATGTCTCCCATCATCCGGTATTGCGAAGAACTCGGTCTGGACTACTCGCTCATCCATACCGGCCAGCACTACTCGTACGAGATGGACGCAGCGTTCTTCCACGACCTCGAACTGCCGAAACCCGGATATAAGCTGAATGTAGGATCGGGGACGCATGCCGAGCAGACCGGTAAGATAATGGTCGGCCTGGAGCGTATCCTTATCCACGATAGACCCGACGTTGTGCTCGTGCAGGGCGACACCAACACGGTCCTGGGTTCGGCGCTGTCCGCTGCAAAGTTGAACATCGATGTCGGGCATGTGGAGGCCGGGCTGCGGAGCCGGGACAGGACGATGCCGGAAGAGATAAACCGTCTTCTGACGGACCATATCGCGAGATACCTGTTTGCACCCACAGAGCTGGCAAGGAGCAACCTTCTCCAGGAAGGCATCGACGAGGAGAAGATCCGGGTAACCGGAAACACCGTCGTCGATGCGGTCCTTCAGAATATCGAGATCGCAGAGCAGCGATCCCGTATCTTTCGCGATCTCGATCTTATGCCGGGCGGCTACTTCGTACTCACCGCCCACAGGCAGGAGAACGTCGACAACCGTGAAAAACTGGGGAACCTGATCGCCGCAATGCGGGAACTCCATTCGATCTACGGGCTCCCGATACTCTTCCCCGCGCACCCGCGCACGTTGAAGCGCCTCGATGAGTTCGGCCTGTCGGTACCGGAGGGCATACGTATACTCGAACCGCAGGGGTACCTGGAGTTCCTGCTCCTGGAGCGATCCGCAAGGGCAATCCTGACAGACTCCGGCGGCATTCAGGAAGAGGCATGCATACTGCATGTTCCCTGCATAACGTTGCGGGAGAACACCGAGCGGCCCGAGACTCTTGAGACGGGAGGGAACATCCTCGCAGGGACAGATCCCGGGCGAATTCTGCAGGCTGTGTCAACCGTACTCTCGGCTGAGGCGTCATGGACCAATCCGTTCGGTGATGGACGGTCGGGAAAAAAGATTGTAGATATATTGCTTGGCGATCGGTAGCATCGCCTCTCCCGATCTATCTTCTGTTTTCAACCGCCGCTTCCTGCCTGCCGGCAATATATCTTCGCCAGGAGGCGATCGCCGGCAGGCCCGGTCGGTGCAGCAAATATCCCTTTTAGGCCGACACGAAGAGGTAGATCCCCATACGTTGCCCGACAAACTCCGCGTTCTTATCCAGCCAGTTCAGCGCGTCGCCGGTGGGGTCCACGGCGAGGATATCCCATGTCACCACGTAGAACGTCTGCCTGCCCGGATACTGTTCCCGTATCGCATCGAGGTCACTTCCGGTATTTGCCCCGAGTTCGAGGGTCCCGTCGGTCGCGTTGCCGTAGTAGTAGTCGAGCGGTTGCGCCATGTAGGGCGGCAGCACGACGATGAGGTCGCCTTCTCCCGTCATCCCGCCGAGCTCCGCGGAGAATCCCCGCCAATCGTTCTTCTGGGGCGTCGTGTAGTAGGTCGCAAGGAAGGGCGTGCTGATGAGGGCCGCCGCCGCGACGACGGCGTAGACCGCCTTCTTATTCCGGACGAGGGCATGGAGTGCGGGATACGCCGACGCTATCCCGATGAAGTAGACCGGGAGGAGGAAGATGAGGTGGCGCGGGATCATCGGCATCCTCGACGAGAGGATGAGGCTTGCCACGAACGGGAGGCTCATCATGAAGATGAGGAAGAACGCTCCGTTTCGGTCGTCGCGCCACATGACGGCGACACCTATCAGGAAGAGAACGATGAACGCCGCCATGATGAGATCGTTGAACCCCGATACCTGGAGGAGGGTCTGGTAGATGACGTCGAGGCCCTGCATGCCGAACGTCGGGGCGGACGACGTCCTGGCGAGAAAGAGGCTGGCCGTGACGATGAGGAGAGGAAGACTTGCCACGGCGAACACGGCGACCGCTATGGCCGTATTCTTCGCGCTCAGGATGTCGTGCCGGATCGCGCCGGCGCGGGTGACGAGGGCATGGAGGATGAGGACCGCGATGGGCACGATGGCGTAGAAGTGCATCCAGAAGGAGACCGCGGAGAAGAGCCCGAAGAGGGCCCATGAGCGGACCTCGTCCGACCGGTTCGCCCTCACGTAGAAGAGGAGCGCGAGGGAGAAGAAGAAGAGCATCGGCGCGTATGCCCGGGCTTCCTGGGAGTAGTAGATGTGGAAAGGCGAGAATGCGAGGAGGGCGGCGGCGATGAGCCCGACGTTCTGGTCTTTGAACTCCTTTCCGACGAAGTAGACGACCGGTATCGTCAGGACGCCGAGGAGCGCGGGGAGGAAGCGGAGCACGAACTCGCTCTCTCCGAGGAGGAGCATCGCGTGCTCCAGCCAGTAGAAGAGCGGCGGGTTGAACTCGCCTCCCGCGGTGCTCTCCCAGATGCCGGCGAGCGACTGCCGGGCGAACATGAGCGTCGAGGCCTCGTCGAGCCAGAGCGAGTTCGCTCCGAGGTTGTAGAACCGGAGGAGGAGCCCGGCGATCGTCAGTCCGACGAGGACCTGCAGGTGTCTGCTGGATCGGACGGACGATATGATCGTACCAGAAGAAGAAGGTTGCGATGGCGGCGGGGCAGGGATGCCGGCGTTACGATTCCCTCCGCCGTCGTACGTCTCCGTCTCGTCGCGTTTTTTCCGTTTTCCCTGCTTCTTGGCCATATGTAATCATCAGACATTGAGCGCAAATACAGATATACATTACCGGATGGCCCGGGGAGCGCCTGCGGGCGAGCCCGGCGTTACGGAGTTTGCACGCCCCGGTCAGGATCCGGCATGATATTTCCCGATGGGATATATGCCTGGCGCATACTGTCCACCGGAGGAGCCGTGGGTAAAAGCATAAATACCCCTTTGCATAATTCCCCTACGGTGACCACAGTGTATAAATCGTTCCTTGCAGTTGCCGTGATGATCCTGATCCTCGCATCCGCCGGGTGCGCAGAGCTGCCTCCCGGCGGCGAATCCGGTTGGTCCGGCATCCTTTCACCGCAAAAACCGCAGGAGACGCCGGAAGAGGTGATGGAATACGATCCGGGGTACCTGACGCGGGTGACCCCGTATCCCACGGTAACAAGCAGTATGACCAGCCCCACGCTCAGCAACCTGCCGGTAGTCACGCCGACGCCCGATACGTACGTGACCCTCTACAACCGGACGGCCTGGTTTGTCTGGACGACGGAGGCCTTCGCCTTTGACCTGACGGTGCCTCCGCTCCTGATCGACTTTAAGGTGGAACCGAAGATGATCACGCGGGAGGTGCGTGCAAAGAGCGACTACAAGGACAGGAAGGATGAGACCTACAGGCAGACCTTCCCAAGCGAAGATTCATGGTTTAAGGTGACCGTGAGGGACCGCAATTCCGGCGTGATTGTGGCCGAGAACGGGTTTGGCAAGCTCTACAGCGCAGATGCCCGTAAGCAGATCTACGTGGGCCAGTCCGGGAACTACCAGATCGATCTCACCGGAAACGACGTGAAGGTGTATGTGCTGATACGTGCAGGGGGCGTGTAGCGGAGGGTTGCACCTGATGAGTCAGGTGAACCGCTGCTGCCTACGTGAGCGTGATAGCGAGCTGCAAGCACCCGGACAGGCTTTGCGTGAGCTCGATGATACGGGCGATGAAACAGCCTCTCGCGACGAACTGCGCCGTGAAGGGGGTTTTCGGTGATCGCGCGCGATACCCGGTGTGGGTAGCGATACAATCTCATGCGAAAGACGTGTTATCACAATAGGAGGCCGCACACAGTTAGCCCGGTCTTCCCGGGGCGGCGATCCGCCTCCCGCACCGGGACCTCCGCCATGCCGATAGAAATAACCCGACAAACCCGCCCCTTATACCGAACCCTGCAGTCTCTACTCGATATGGTGCATCTTCCGGGTGAGCAATCCTTTTTAAGGAGGAGAGCCTAGTAATTAGGGGTAAGACACTTATTCTCGTGTCCCGGTAGGGTAGTGGATATCCTAGAAGCCTGCGGAGCTTTTGACCCGGGTTCAAATCCCGGCCGGGGCGCTTCTTGTTTTGGTCTTTCGGCCCCCTCAGATTTATGGTCGTCAGTGCCGGCGCGCCATTTGCGACCCCGGTATGCATCCATGCGGGTTATCCGGCCTTCTCGCCCCGGATGCGTTTCCTGCCTCCGCCTGCTGCTTATCCGTGAATGCCGCGCAGGGTGAACGTATCCGCCGGAAGATCCGGTTTAACCGCGCGGGGTCCAGGCCCGGGGGATGCCGTTGCACCGTGGAGTCCGGTAATCAGGAATCCCAGTCTTTTATGGAGAATCTCTGGATGAACGTCTCCACCCGGGGCTCCGCGTCGTCTCCGTGCCTGCGCAGGAACTGCCTGACGTTTGCCGACTCGACCCATCCCCGGTCAAGTTGAGTGATGATCTCATCGATCCGGTCTGACTGGTCGAGGATCATCTTCGCGAGCGGATCGTCGATCATCTCCGCGTATCCGACAATCACCTGCAGCGGGTTCCTGATATGATCTCCGAGGATGGCAAACTGCTCGATGTTCTTCCCGAGCTGCGCGCATGTCTCCCGTTTCAGCTGATCGATGAGTATTCGCTCGGTGATATCCATGACAATCAGCATGATGCAGAGCGGTTGCCCGGCGTCGTTCTGCACGACGCTGCCCGAGACCTGGATGTGGAACGGGGATCCGCCGTTACGCACCCCGATTGTCTCCTCCGTGATCGCGTGATTTTTACGGAGAAGATCCGTCACTTTTTTGCCGATGGCAGGGTTTGCAAAGAATATCTCAAGGCTCCTCCCCGCGAGCATCTCCCCCCGCTCGTACCCGAAGATCGAGGCAAAGCCCGGGTTGGCATACATGATCGTCCCGGCAAGATCGGTGATGAGGATCCCGTTGGTCGATGACTCAAGAGCACTCTCCTTGATCTTGAGTTCTCTCTCGGCCTGGAGCCGGTCGGTGATATCCCGTGCAATCGCTACGAGATACTGCTTGTCGCCAAAAGTGACGGATCGGACGGTGATCTCCACCGGGGTCTCACGGCCCTCCCGCGAGACCAGCGACGCGATGCAGGTCCAGCGGGATGCGGGCAATTGTTCGCAACTCCTCCTGGCGAACTCATCAAATACGGCCTTCTTCTGCGGGGAGATCCAGTTGATGAACGGTGTCGCAAGCAGTTCTTTCTTTGAGCAATCCAGGTACATTCCCGCAGATGCGTTAACATCCGCAAGTCTCCCGGTCTCTGCGTGGATCAGGAATATCGCGTCGTGCGTCTGGTCGAGCAGGGCCCTGAACCGTTCGAGTTCCGCAAGCCGGCTCTGGAGCTCCGGGTAGTAACTCTTGTGCAGGGATGTCTCTCCAAGGCCGATGATCTTCTCCCGGAGCGTATCCGGGTCGTCGGGAGGTTCAGAGTGCATGCTCATAGATCCGCTCGATATCTTCGCAGGTGAGCCTGCGCGGGTTCGTCACCAGACAGGGATCGGCGTATGCTCTCCGGGCAAGGGTGGGAATAGCATCCTCGCGGATACCGAGCTCGGTGAGGGTCGCCGTGATGCCGATCGACCTCCGGAACGCCGCTATCTCCCCGGCAGGGGTCGTCTGTTCGCCCGGCTCCCGGTCAAAGATCGCTCCTATCCGGTCGTAGCGGTCCGGCGCGGCTTCGTAGTTGGCCGCAATCACGTGCTCAAGGAGGAGCGCGTTGCACCGACCGTGGGGGAGGTCATAGACCCCTCCAAGACCGTGCGCCATCGCGTGCGTGGCACCGAGGCTTGCATTCGAGAACGCAAGTCCGGCGTGAAGGCTGGCAAGGAGCGTCGAAAACCGCAGTTCCAGGTTTTCGGGGTCTTCGATGACCGCGGGCAGCGCGCTGTGGATGAGCCGTATCGCCTCGAGGGCGTGCAGGTCGGTCATCGGGGAACTGGCATTCGATACATAGGCCTCGATCGCGTGGCAGAGAGCATCCATGCCGGTATCCACGGTCAGTTCCAGGGGCATCGTCGTCAGCGGTCGTGGGTCGAGCAGGGAGATGTCGGGAACCAGCGCTTTCGAGACGAGGGCAATCTTACGCCGTCTCATCTCATCCGTGATGATTGCGAACTGAGAGACGTCGGCGGAACTTCCGGCGGTCGTCGGGATGCAGATGAGCGGCGGTGCGGGCACCGGCACCCGGTCGACGCCCTCAAACGTGAGGATATCCTGCATGTTGGAACTCACGATCCCGATACCCTTGGCGCAGTCCATCGGGCTACCCCCGCCGACGGCGACGATACCGTTGCATTCTTCGGAATGATACACCTCCGCGCCCGCCATCACCTGCCCTGAGCGGGGATTTGGACTGATGGCATCAAAGATGGTGAACGGTACCCCCGCCTCCGTCAGGCTCTCTCCGACGGCATCCGCCCAGCCTGCGGCCCGGACGCCTGGATCGGTGACGAGGAGCACCTGTTTCATACCGAAGTTACGCGCATACCGGCCTGCAAGTTGCAATGCTCCATATCCGCAGATAAACTCAGGAACGACGAATTTTCTCAGATCAAGCTGATTTCTCTGGATCATTATCCGGCACCCGGTTGTGAATCGATTCCTGACTGCAAGACCCAATAGTATTCCGGTGGCTGAAATGAGTCCGTTGTTCACCAGGTACGGAACTATATCCATATATACTTTGGCGAAGTAACCAGGGGGTTATCCTGGTCGATTAAAGGGTACTGCTGGATAATGGTCAGGGAATTTGTGAAAATCGTAAAATTTCGCGCAATAGGAGATGTAGCGAACCATGATCTCCTGCACCACTTCGATCGGTGTCATGCCATCCTGTCATCGTTGGTATCGACCGCACCTTTATCATGTTGCATGAGGTAGAAGGGGCGCATGGCCGAGAAGAGTCGCCCTCCACTGCCGCCGTTCACGTATGAGACGGCGGTGCAGAAGGTCCGTATGGCTGAGGATGCCTGGAACTCCCGTGACCCCGAGAAGGTCTCGCTTGCGTACAGCATCGACAGTATCTGGCGCAACAGATCGGAGTTCATCAACGGTCGCGAGGAGATTGTCGCATTCCTGCAGCGAAAATGGGCAAAAGAGCTTGACTACCGCCTGATCAAGGAGGTATGGGCGTTCCACGAGGCGCGTATCGCCGTACGGTTCGCCTACGAATGGCACGACGATTCGAACAACTGGTTCCGGTCTTACGGGAATGAGAACTGGGAGTTCGATGAGTCCGGCCTGATGCGCCGCCGCTACGCAAGCATCAACGATCTCCCGATCAAAGAGGGGGAGCGGAAGTATCACTGGCCGCTCGGGCGGCGCCCCGACGATCACCCCGGGTTGTCCGACCTCGGGCTATAAACCTCCCGCCCACGGGCAGGAGGAGCGGGGATATCCCCCGCCTCTTTTATCTCCGGAGGTATCCGGCCGGCCGCCCCGCTCACTCCTCGACGGCGATCTCCGATATGTAGGCCACGCCCACCTTCGCCCGCCGGATACGGGTGTTGTCCTTGAGGTGGCGCATATCGACGAACTCGGCCCCGGTTACGATCCGCTCGATCTGCCGCGTGAGATCGAGGGACGCATCCCACGGCACCCCCCGGAAGATGACGCCGTGGTTGTGGAGTTGCAGCTGCTGCGTCTTCGGACGGTTCCGGTCGGTGAGGGCCGATAGGTGCTCGCCGCTGCAGGCGGAGTAGTCTATACCGAACCCGAAGCTGACCATCGTCTCCCCGCGGTACTTCGGTTCGTCATTCTCCTCGAGCCACTCTTTTGCGTTCTCCTCCGCGTTGATGGGGAGGCCGTTTGCCGGGGATGACGCGGCGATGGGCGAACGCTTCACCCCCAGGCTGCAGACCCCGTCGACGACGGCCCACATGGCAAGAGCGACGACGCCGGAAAAATCGCGCTTTCGCTCCCGGGCAAAGTCAAAGATCGTGCGGTATATGTCGGAGAGCGCGATGCCGCCCTCATCCCCCGCATCGATCGTGATGATCTCGTGAAACGGCCCATAAAGCGTCACGTTGTACCCTGTGTAGATGCAGGGCTTTCCGGCATCCCTCACCGGCGTGAAGAAGTCCGGCGTAGCGTTCCCGTCGGTCGGCAGCCATACCACCGAGCCGTGCAGCGTGATCATCTCCCCGAGGAGCGGGAGCGCATCCGCCACGTTCTCTCCGAGTGCACCGAGCCCGAGCGAGTACGGGAGAGCCGAGAACGGAATCGCACGGATGTCGCTCTCGGTCAGGCGGGCATGCAGCATCTTATCCAGGTCGCCGGTGACCAGGAGCGACGAACTCCGCGTGGAGGCCGGCTCGACGGTATAGGCAACGCCGTCCCTCACGACCGGCGCCCGGACAAGGTCGTTGATGACCGAGAGGCTGTCTTTTGACCGCCTGCAGGCGGCGACGGCCACCTCAAGATCCGGGTAGAGAGAGAAGATCGGCGTCACGCCGGCCATATCGAGGACGCTTTTTGGGTAATCCTGTATTCCCGCGAGGGCCAGCGTGCCGCCTCGTTCCTTCAGGCGCTTCTTTGTGGCGATGAGAATCCGGATGCCTGCACTGCTCAGGTAACTCATGCCGGCAAGGTCGAAGACGACCGACCGGTCGTCGGCCTGCAGGGAAGCCTCCACGGCATCTGCAAGCTGCCCTGCGCCGTAGCCGTCGAGCCTTCCGCGGATCGCAAACGTCAGGATCCCGTCTCTCCTCTCGGTCTTGATGTCCATGTGTATCCCGGTATAGATATCAGGCTGTTGTCAGTTAATCTTTCTCAAATTCGCTCCCCCATCGGCGTGTCGTGCCGGGGAAGACTTTGTCGGGGATCGCCGGAACGGCCCGGCACCGGGGATCTCACATAACCGCGCTCTTGAGTTCTCCGGCGTTTACCGTCGGGATTGCCCCCCGGTTGCAACCGAAGGAAAGACGCCCTCCGACCACCTCGTCTGCGAACGGGGACGGGCGATGTGCTACGGTGCCGGGTTGGGGCGTTCACGCAATCGGTTGCCGTCGGGCTCGACGATACGATGGGGCCGAGGGGAGCCCGTTCCGGAGAGGAACAGGGGCATACCCCTCTTTTTCGGAGTCTCCCGGCAGCTACCGGCGAACACGGTAGCCGGCTCTCGTGAGAACATCGATGACGGCGCCATCCCATTCCGTGCCGCAGAGCCCGTTCAACGTCGGCTGCACCCGCTCCCAGAGCCGGCTGAGTTCGTCATCGTCCGGGAGGAACGTTGTCTGATACATCACACGTCCGGCCCGTTTTCCCCGCGGGTCGAGGATGAGGAGGCGCCAGCAGCAGTACTCGCGGCAGAGGTCGGGGCGTGTCAGGTGAACCGTGCACAACGCCTTTCCCGTCTTTTCGTCGAATCGTAGAAAAGGGCATGCATCCGGCAGCTCCTCGATACTGCTCCTGTCCTCGAAGAGGGCGATCTTGTCCGGGTCGACCCGCACCTCCTTCACATCCCCGTTATAAGCGTTGTGCACGATGAAGGTGTAGTTGCCACGCTCTTCGATAGTCGCGTGAACGATCCGCATGTGGCTGCAGCAGCTGCCGCACTGACAGCACTTACACGCCACGGGGACCGCCTCCCCAAAGACCGGGCGGTTGGTGTATCGGCATGCTCATTACCCGGTACTACGCATCGCAATGATGAAATACCTGCCGGAAAACCGCCCGGACCACACCTGCAACCGGGCGGTTCCGGAGCCGCCGGCGACGGTTGCCGGCCGCCCGGCTCTCGGCGTAGCAGTGCCGGTCACGGCGCAGAAGAATCTTGACCGCCCGGGAGGAGAGGCACGGCCCTCAATGCAGAGCGGGGGGGCGGCGACGGTTGCCGGCAGCGCGGAGAGACGAAACGTGCCAGGTGATCCCGCTCTGCCTGCGTACCGCGGAAGGTCGAGGAGATGGCGATGCGGGAGGCATG
>MPOY01000388.1 GCA_001896715.1 Methanoculleus sp. EBM-46 | reverse complement strand
CTTGTCGCCGGTGTAGTAGAACCCGTTCTGGAACGACTCGCAGTTCGCTTCGGGGTTGTCAAGGTACTCCATGAAGAGTCCGACCGGCCGGGGATTGAGGCTGACAGCAATCTTCCCCTCCTCCCCGGCACCGACCGGGTTCCCATCATCGTCGTGGAGCTCGATATGCCAGCCCGGGACGGGTCTACCCATCGAACCGGGTTTATGCTCCATGCAGGGGAACGTAGCGATGCAGCAGACGGTCTCCGTCTGGCCGTACCCCTCATAGATGGGCTGCCCGGTGCCGTCCTGCCAGACGCGGATCACCTCGGGGTTGAGCGGTTCGCCGGCGCTGCAGCAGTGCCGGAGGTTCCGGAAGTCGAACTTATCGAGATCGGCAAGGATCAGCATCCGGTAGACCGTCGGCGGCGCACAGAACGTGGTCACCTCGTACTTCTCTATCAGCGGAAGGAGCTCGGTCGCGCCGAACTTACCCTGGATATCATAGACAAAGATGCAGGCGCCGGCGATCCACTGACCGAAGATCTTGCCCCAGGCACACTTCGCCCACCCGGTATCCGAGAACGTCAGGTGAAGGTCATTTGGGGTGAGATCCTGCCAGAGCGAGGCGGTTATGATGTGCCCGAGCGGGTAGCCCTGGTTGTGCAGCACCATCTTCGGCTCACCGGTGGTGCCCGAGGTGAAGTAGATCATCATCGGGTCGGTCGACTTCGTCCTCTTTGCGACCGGCATGCTGACGGTGTGGCGCGATACCGGTGCAGGGTAATCGAGCTCGTGCAGGTAACTCGCCCAACCGTCCCGCTCCCCATCCACGAGGAAGAGGGTTTCGAGCAGAGGGCAGGCATCAGCGACTTCATCGATCTTCTCGGCGTTCTCGGAGTTGGTGATGATCATCCTGAACTTCCCCGCCCGTATACGGTATCTGATATCTTTAGGGGTCAGCATCGTCGGGCATGGGCAGAAGATCGCTCCGAGCTTGATGAGCGCGATAACAAAGATCCACCATTCCGGTATCCGCGGGAGTATCAGCATGACCCGGTCACCCTTCTTGACGCCATACTTCAGGAGAATGTTCGCGGCGCCGTTGGAGAGGTTCCGGAGGTCGCGGAAGGAGTACTTCTTCTCGGCCCCCTGCTGGTCCACCCAGATCATTGCCAGTTTGTTCCGATCGGTCTCTGCCCACCGGTCGATCACGTCATATCCGAAGTTGAAATAATCGGGGACGTCGATCTTGAAACTGGCGCAGGCGGTCTCGTAATCGGTCATGTTGGGACCGGGGGCTTGCAGAGGCGGCATCAATGTCGGGGCCACGCCCTGCCCGCCACCGTTACCCGGCGCACCACTCAGGTGGGCCGTACAGAGTTTATTGAGCCATTCGGAGCGGGACATCCCGAGAGAGTCGCACATTCTGTCGATCGTCTTCACAAGGTCATCGTCCATCGTGACAGAGTATCGCACCATACGTACAGTTCTGTGGTGCAACATATCACCTTTTTGATTCATCTCGCACCAGAAATCGGTGACCGGGGTTCTCAGCGGTGCAGAAAGACCCGAAGCCGGGCGGGGGAGAGGTGAACGGTGCCGGCCCCGAGGGGAGGGGCGCACCCGGCCTGAACCGGAAAGACCGTGCCGGTCCTCCACCCGCCACGGAAAGGGAGGGGTGGTGCAGGGTACGGACCTCGTGTCCGGTCACCGCTGCCGCCCCTGCCTGGAGGGTGCACCGGATTGCCGCCCCGGCACACAACGTTCAAATAATTACGGTGCGCACCCTGGCCGCGTATGGCGAAGAAGACCATCCTGATCACGGGCTCGACGGACGGTATCGGGAGGGCAGCAGCATATCTCCTGGCCGAACAGGGCCACCGCATCCTGATCCACGGCAGGGACCGGGCGAAGGGGCGCGCCGTCCTTGAGGAGGTGGAGGCAGCCGCCGTCCCGGAGCAACCGGCCCTCTTCATCGCCGATCTCTCGGTGCAGGACCGGGTCCGGGACCTTGCAGAGGAGGTCGCCGGGGCATGCGACCGGCTCGACGTGCTCATCAACAATGCCGGGGTCTTCATGCCGGAGCGGTACGTTGCACCCGGCGGGATCGAGATGACGTTTGCCGTGAACTACCTTGCAGGGCTCCTGCTCACCCACGGCCTCCTCCCGCTCCTGTCGAAGAGCGCACCGGCGCGGGTCGTCAACGTCGCATCGATCGCCCACCGGAGCGTTCGGGCGGTCGACTGGGAGAATATTCCGGCCTTTGAGGATTACGACGCCTACGGTGCTTATGCAACGTCAAAACTCGGGGTCGTCGCCTGCACCGCCCGGCTCGCCTCCGTCCTCGACGGGACGGGGGTGACGGCGAACTCCCTCCACCCGGGGGTGATCGATACCAAACTCCTCCGGGCCTACACCGGCGGGCGGGATGGTGGTGCACCACCCGAGAAGGGGGCGGCGGTCGAGGCGCACCTTGCCACATCGCCGGATGCGGGAGAGGTGAGCGGCAGGTACTTCGAGGCGACCCGGTGGACCCGGCCGTCGCCGCTTGCTCTCGATGCGGACGTGCAGGAACGGTTCTGGGAGATGGGGCTCGATCTTGTCGGGGCGGATCGATGGTGATCCGGGGGAAAGCATATGCCGGATGGAGGAGAGCAGGAACCCGCCCGGGGCCGGACAACCGGGCACGGAGAGGGGTTGCATGAAACGGGACAGAAAAGGCGAGGGGAAAGCTGAGACGGAAGAATACTGGTGCGAGATATGCGGAGCGGCCTGCGATGAGATCACCGAAGAGACATTCCCCGACCTGAGAAAGGCCCGGACGCTCTGTCCGGGGTGCAGGAAGTCCTACGAGGACTCCTGTCGGCTGTAGTGATGGGGCGGGAGGCACGGGTACATGCCCGGACGAGACGGATGGTAAAAGTACTTATTCTCCGGCGAAAGAGATCCTTCAACCGAACCAGAGAACCATCTCATCCATGACTCCGGCGATATCCCCGGGTGGGCGTAAGACCCTGCCATCTCCCCTTGCGCAGGGCGACGGGATCCTCATCGTCGACGCCGACCAGGTGATTGTTCAGGCTAACATACAGGTGCAGGCCCTCCTTTGCGCGACACGGGAAGAGATCCTCGGAGCGGATGCTCCCGATGTCGTGCAGAGATATCTTTTGCCGCTGCTTCCGGAGGGCGAGTCTCCCGGGGAGGTCGTCGCCCTCCTCTGCGACGGATCGTATCCTCAGCCGGTCACGCTCGATGTCCGGGTTCCCGGGACCGGTATCCGGAGGATATCCGTCACGGCAAACACGGTCGATGCCGTCACGCCCGCGCTCCGGCTCCTCGTCTTCCACGACACCGGAAAGGGAGGTGCCGGGCGTGCGGAGGAGAGGCCTCCCCCGGCGACAGAGCGCCTTATCGTCGTGCCCGGCAGAGAAAGGCGGACCCCGGAACAGGAAGTTCCCGGCTCGGGAGACGTAACCACGGCAGCCAGGAGGAGCGTCGCCGATACCGCCGTCCTGGAACAGATCGCGGAGGACGAAGACAGGTTCCGGAGCATTTTTGCCACGAGCCACGCGGTCATGCTGATCGTCGACCCACAGACCGGTGCCATCGTCGATGCGAACCCCGCGGCGAGCGCTTACTACGGCCATCCGCTCGAGACCCTCACCACGATGCAGATCGCCGACCTCAACGTCCTTGACCGGGAAGATCTCTTCCGGGACATGCAGAAGGCGGTGACCGGCGAAAAGCGGCAGTTCTCGTTCCTGCACCGGCTGGCGGACGGGCGATACCGCGACGTGGACGTCTTCAGCGGCCGCGTGATCATCTGCGGGCGGGTGCTCCTGCACTCCATCATCCACGACGTCACCGGGCGGCGGCGAGCAGAGGAGCAGTTCCGGGCGCTTCTTGACGCCACACCCGATGCGGCCATGCTCATCAATCATAGCGGTATCATACTCGCCCTGAACGAGGTGATGGCGACGCGGTTCAAAAAAACCGTCGAGGAGCTCCTCGGGGCATGCGCCTACGACATCCTCACGCCGGAACTGGCGATGCGGCGGCGAGAGCTTACCATACAGGCCCTCGCCACGGGAAAACCTCTCCGGCATGTCGATGAGCGGGAGGGGCGGATCCTCGAAAACGTCCTCTTCCCGGTCCCGGGGGACCAGGAAGACAGCCGGAGAGTTGCGGTTATATCCCACGACATCACCCGCGAGCGGGAACTCGAACAGGCCCGGCAGGAAGCGTTCGACCGGATCAGGCAGAACATCGAGCAGTTCGCTATCCTCGGCGACCACATCCGCCAGCCCCTCCAGGTGATCCTCGGCACGGCATGCCTGCTGGAGGACGAGCAGGCGACCGGTAAGATCCAGCGGGAGATCGAACGGATCAACGGGTATATCCGGCAGCTCGACCAGGGCTGGATCGACTCGAGGAAGATCCGGGAGTACCTCCAGCGGCACGAG
>MPOY01000390.1 GCA_001896715.1 Methanoculleus sp. EBM-46 | reverse complement strand
TGTCTTCTTCGTGAGGGTGATATCGACGTTCTCGTCACCATCGACGTTGATGTTTCCGCTGGCGTTGTTGTAACCCTCTTTGCTCACAGTATATGCTTTGTTGCCCGCGAGCACTCCTGTGAAGACCGCCTTTCCCTGTGCGTCGGTGCTCTTGTTCTCTCCGTTGAAAGCGACGTTAGCTCCCTGTACGGCTCCCTGGTTATCGCTAACGTTGAAGGTGACCGTGTATGTCGATGGTGCGAGCACTGTGACGCTAACGGTTTTGGTGACGGTTTTGTATTTGTCTTTGGAAGCTTCTATCTCGATCTCCGTCTCACCGGCCGAGATTCCGGTAACCGTTCCGGAACTGGAGACGGTGGCGATCGATGTATTTTTCGACGTGAATTTCAACGTTGTATCTACGGGCTTCACGGTTAACTGGATCGTTTCCGACTCTCCTATGGAGAGGGAGATACTTTTCGTTGCGATGTCCAGCTTGATCACCCTAAAGAGGAAACAGCCTTGAGTCGTTATGATGGCGAGAAAAGCCAGGCACAGTAGTAATACAAATAAGATCTTCTTCACAGTAATCTACTCCTTGAAGAAAAAGATTAGAATTGTAAACTGTATATTTACTTATGATTTTACCACAAAGCTATCTTGATCTATAATTCTTTTTGGTATTCCAGAGTCTTTTCATAATAAATCCCGTATATTATAGAGCAATTCCCGATGATTTCATTGCATCTACGATCATCTCTACATGTACTCCCCAGCCAACATTAAGGAACTGGTTTTCTTCGATTTCTCTCCCGTCTTTTCGCACTTTTGGACTGAATCCGAGCGGCAGGTGAACGGTGCGACTCTGCACGGCCCAGACTTTTCCTGTTACATCCAGTATAGGTCCACCACTTTGACCGAGCAGTCCCGGAGATGAAGTCTCTATGAATTTCGCAATTTTCTTCGCTTCTTTGAAAGCCGGAGCCACCACCGTCCTGGTGTATATGCCTTCGATGGGAAACAGTGCCGGTAAACTTCTGGGATCCATTTTAAATCTCGAACTGCCTTCGTCAAAGGAAGCCTTTATTCTGGAGAACGGATATCCAACACGGCAAAGACTGGTTCCGATTCGCAACTCTCCTGAATCTACGAATGAAGGGTATTCACTCACTTCGGAGGGATCGAAGGGCTCCAATCTTCCTATCACCAGATCGTAATCGGGGAAGGGATGTATATCTTTCAAAGTCACCCCGTCCTTTCCCCACCAGAAAGAATGGTTGGTTATAATCTGTGTCCCGTTGCTCGAGGGATTTGTCTGTTGATTTTTGAAGAGGAAGTAGGACTGCCATAGATGGGCAACGGTGATTATCCAGCCTTCCCGGTTTAGGATGATGAAGACTCCACAGGAGGCGCCGACTCTGGCGTCTTCTCTTCTGGTAAGAACTACAACGGGTTTTGTGAAGGAACTCGCTGTTTTATAAGCCTTTGCAAACATCTGACACCTCCGGAAATATCGCTGTTGAACGAGCCACGCAAAAAAAAGAAACGAACACCGCTCATTCCAATGGTAACATAACGTGGTTTATCCAAATCGGTCAATGATGTAGAATTTACCTGAGAATGGATATCGGTTTAGAGGTGGTTTTTTGAAAGTAGCGTTCAGAACCTTCGGGTGTCAGATGAACATAAGCGATACGGAAGCGATGATGGGAATTCTCCGTCG
>MPOY01000638.1 GCA_001896715.1 Methanoculleus sp. EBM-46 | reverse complement strand
GAGACCTACCGTATCGACGAACGCGGGGAGGTGCTTGCCGTCGGAAAGAGTATCGGTGATAAGATCGCCACCGGGAAGGCCCGGGTCATCACCGATGTCGGCCACCTCCCGGAATTCAAACCGGGCGAGGTTCTGGTCTCGGATACCACGACCCCCGACTGGGAGCCGGTGATGCGGGTTGCCGCCGCCATCGTGACGAACCGGGGCGGCCGGACCTCCCACGCCGCGATCGTCAGCCGGGAACATGGCATCCCCGCGGTCGTCGGCACGGGCGACGCGACCGAGAAGGTCCCGACCGGCCGGGAGGTGACGGTCAGCTGCGCCGAGGGCGAAGAGGGGTTCGTCTACGATCGAGTCCTCCCGTTCCACGTCGAGAAGACCCGGCTCTCGGACCTGCGAAGGCCGAAGACCGAGGTGATGATGAACCTCGGGAACCCGGATGCGGCATTCGGGCTTGCGATGGTCCCCAACGACGGCATAGGGCTTGCCCGGATGGAGTTCATCATCAGCAGTTACATCAAGGTCCATCCGATGGCGCTCGTCCACCCCGAACGGGTTACGGATGAATCCGTCCGTCAATCGATCGCCGACCTCACCTACGGCTACTCAAACGGCGAAGAGTACTTCGTGGAGAGGCTCGCGGAGGGTGCGGGAACCATCGCTGCGGCGTTCTACCCGAACCCCGTCGTCGTCCGCACGAGCGACTTCAAGACGAACGAGTACGCAAGTCTGCTCGGCGGGACTTACTTCGAGCCCGCGGAAGCAAACCCGATGCTCGGGTTCCGCGGCGCCTCCCGCTACTATGACGATCGCTACCGGGAAGGATTTGCACTTGAATGCCGGGCGCTGAAGCGGGTCAGAGAGGAGATGGGACTCGCGAACCTGATCATCATGATCCCCTTCTGCCGCCGGGTGGAGGAGGCGAAGCAGGTCATCGAGGAACTTGCAAAGAACGGTCTTTCGCGGGGCGAGAACGGTCTTCAGGTCTACCAGATGTGCGAGATACCGAACAACGTCGTCCAGATCGATGCGTTCAGCGACTACTTCGACGGATTCTCGATCGGCTCAAACGACCTGACCCAGCTGACGCTCGGCATCGACCGCGACTCCGCTGTCATAGGGGGAGCGTTCGATGAGCGCGACCCTGGCGTCAAGAAGATGGTCGCGATGGCCGTCGAGGGATGCCGACGGAACAAGCGGCACAGCGGCCTCTGCGGCGAGGCGCCGAGCACCTACCCGGAGTTCGCCGATTTCCTTGTCGAGCAGGGGATCGACTCGATATCGGTCGAGCCCGACGCGATCCTGAAGATCACCCTCCGCGTGGCCGATGTCGAGAAGCGGCTCGCAAAGAAGGAGATGGCACCGCTGCCCCGGTGAGGGATATCCCTCACCGGGCAAACTGTATGCCGGTATGGTCGATGAGGCGGTAGGTGTAGATCTTCACCGGATCCATGATCCCGAACTCCCAGATGAGCGAGTATATCCAGACGAGGATCGCAAGCGGCCAGCCGATGGGCGTTACGCCGATCCCGTAGACGACGATCAGGGTCGCGATAGCTTTTGTGCCGATCGTCGACCAGAGCAGGGCTGATCCGGGCCGGACAGACCAGAACGGGCCACGGGTGCGGGCGACGAAGATGGTGAGGTGGCCGGCAACCATGAGTTTCAAGAAGACAAACGACTGAACGACCCCGAAATCGAGGTGCAACGGCCCCCGGGCGATGGCGAGCAGGAGAAACGAGGCGGTGACGCCCGTGATCCCCATGAGCGTCGCGAGCGTGAGGGTTTTGCGCATCTCCCACTCTTCGGGGGACCGGGAGTAGAGGACGTTGTCCCAGGCGATGGTCATGATCGGGATATCATTTAAGAGGGCGAGGAGGACGATCATCAGGGCGGTGACCGGAAAGAACCCGAATATCAGGATCGCGAGGGCGATGAAGAAGAGGACGTTGATGGTCTCGGTGATCCGGTAGATGACATAGTGGTCCATGCGCTGAAAGATCCTCCGGCTCTCTTTTATCGCATCGATGATCACCGAGAGCCCGGGTTTCGTGAGAACGATCGCCGCCGCGGACTTCGCCGCATCCGTGGCCCCGGCGACCGCTATCCCGACATTGGCCTTCTTCAGGGCGGGGGCATCGTTCACGCCGTCGCCGGTCATGCCGACGGTGTGTCCCCGGGACTGGAGGAGGGAGACGATCCGGTATTTATGCTCGGGGAAGACCTCGGCAAACCCGTCTGCCTTCTCGACGATCTCTGCGGCCTCGTCGTCGTGTTTCCCGAGGAAGGCTTCGGCGGTGACGATGTTGGTCTTGAGGTTCACCTCGCGGGCGACCTCGCGGGCGATCGCCACGTGGTCGCCGGTGACCATCTTGACGTCGAGTCCCATCTCCTCCGCCGTCTTGATGGTTGCCGCGGAATCAGCGCGGGGCGGGTCGTGGAGACCGAGGACGCCGACGTATACCCAGGTACCGGGGGTGTCGCTCCGTGCAACGCCGAGAACCCGGTAGCCTTTCTTTGCGAAGGTCTCGGAGAGACGGTCGATCGCCTCATCGAGATCCTTTCCCCCGCCGGCGAGGGCGAGGATCACCTGCGGTGCACCTTTTGCAACCGAGAACTCCCGGCCGTCGCTATCGTGGACGGTGGCCTCGGTGCGTTTCACTACCGCATCAAAGGGCTTGAATTTGGTGACGGTATATGCCTTGAGCCGATCTTTGAGATCCTGCGCTTCTTTTGAGCCGATAATAGCGATATCGATGGGGTCCTGGTCCTCCTCGCGAGATGCGAGGATGGCGGCAAGGAGTACATCGTCATCGTTGAACCCCTCGAAGGGGGCGACCTCGGCGAGGGTAAGTTTATTCTCGGTGATCGTTCCGGTCTTGTCCGAGCAGAGGATATCCACACCGGCCATCTCCTCGATTGCGACGAGTTTGCTGACGATGGCCTCTTTTCTGGCAAGTGCCGTCGCCCCCACGGCCATGGTGATCGAGAGGACGGCCGGCAGCGCGGCGGGAATCGCCGCAACGATCAGGACGAGTGCGAACTGGAGGGTATCAAGGACGCTCTCCTGCCGAAAGAGCGAGACGATGAAGACGATGGTGACGAGGACGATCGCGAGCACGATCAGGTAGTCGCCGATCCTGATGACGGCCTTCTGAAAGTGGCTCGCCGTCATCGCCTCCTCGGTGAGCCGGGCGGTCTTGCCAAAGAAGGTCTTCTCTCCCGTGGCCACCACGAGCGCAGTCATCTCACCCTGTTTGACGGCGGAACCGGAGTAGGCGATATCCGATGTATGCTTCTCGACCGGCATCGACTCGCCGGTGAGGGCCGACTCATCGACCGAGAGGAGGTCTCCTTCGACGAGCTTGATATCTGCGGGTATGATGTCTCCGTTCCTGACCCGGACGATGTCCCCGGGAACGAGGTCTCGTGCGGCGATCTTCTGCCACTTGCCGTCGCGAAGCGCCCGGGCCTCGAGTGCGAGCCTCTTCTTTAACATGGCGATGGCGTTGCCCGCCTGATGCTCCTGCCAGAAACCGACGATTGCGTTGATGAGAAGGAGGGCGAGTATGACCGCGAAGGCCTCCCAGTGCCTGATGATGGCGGATATGATGACCGCCGCCTCGATCATCCAGGGGATGGGGCCCCAGAAGTAGCGGAAGAACTTCAGGATTTCGCTCTCCTCTTTCTCGACGATCTCGTTGGGGCCGAACTTCCGGATGCGGCTCTCCGCCTCGGATTGGCCGAGACCTCCCTGCCCGGAGGAGAGGGCCTGGTAGAGGTCGTCGACGGCCATACTTCTGGCTTTATCGGTGCTGATCGTCTGGCTCTCCACCATGGTCTTTCCGCCCGCCCCCTCTCACCGGGATCGTATATAAGTGCCGCTGCCGGCCCCGGGGCCCGGTGCGAGAAAGCCGGCGGAGGGACGGATAGATGAGAACAGCCTTTCCGGTGGGTTTTCCCCCTGTAGAGGATCCTCCTCCACATCCTCCAGCAGATATCCCTCCTCCTCTCCGGTTCCCCGCCCTGCCGGCCTTTCTGCGGAGATGCCCATACACCCCGCCGGCCTCCCCCGGCCCATGCCTTCGACGGGAGATACCCGTGCATCGTTCTCCAGCACCCTTACCCCGCCCGCGCCTCTCTGCCGGCCTCCCCCGCTCCTCTCCTGCGATGATCGGGAATGGCGCTCGAACACCCGGGGATGAGTCGTCCGCGCGTATATCCGGCGGCAATCGGGTCGCAGGTGTATGCAGATGGTGCTGTGCCGCATAACCCGGCCCGAGCCCCGGGGTATCGGCAGGTTCATATGGTGTCCGGGGGATGCAGGGCCATGGCGGTGAGGGACCCCATCTGCGGGATGCCGGTGGACCCGGCAAAGGCAGCCTACTCGGTGGAAGTCCGTGGCGTGACCTACTACTTCTCAAGCGAGCTCTGCAGGGATACGTTCGTCGATGGCGAGAAGATCGCCTACTTCTCCATGGAGATCGGCCTTGAGAGCGATATACCGACCTACAGTGGCGGTCTTGGCGTACTTGCCGGGGACGTCATCCGTTCGAGCGCCGACCTCCTCATACCGATGGTCGCGGTGACGCTCGTCAACCGGAAAGGCTACGTGCGCCAACGCCTGACCCCGGAGGGCGACCAGATAGACCTGCCGGACGAATGGGATCCAAAGAAACACATGCGTGAGCTCTCCCGGCGGGTGACGGTGCGGATCGGGGATGCGAACGTCACGATCCGGGCCTGGCTCTACGACTACTGGAGCCCTGTCGGCGGCCTCGTGCCGGTGCTCTTCCTCGATACCGATCTCCCTGAGAACGCGCCCGAAGACCGGGGGATAACCGATCATCTCTACGGCGGCGACCAGGAATGCCGGCTCAAAAAGGCGATTGTGCTCGGTATCGGCGGAGCCCGGATGCTCACCGCTCTGGACATCAAGGTCGGCAAGTATCACATCAACGAGAGCCACTCAAGTCTCCTCACCCTCGAACTCCTCAGGCGTCCGGGGATGGATGAGGAGAAGGTGCAGACGCACTGTATCTTCACCACCCATACCCCGGTGGCGGTGGCGTTCGAGAAGTTTCCGCGCGATATGGTGGTCCACCTGCTGGAGGGCGAGATCCCGCCGGAACTGCTCGACAGGTACATCGCCAGGGGCGGGCTTGCACTCGCGACCCTTGCGTTTCGCCTGAGCAGGTACATCAACGGCGTGACGACGGCGCACATGAACTTCTCGCGACAGCTCTTCCCCGGGTTTCACATCCGGGCGGTGACGAACGGCGTCCACCCTCATACGTGGACATCGGTCCCGTTCCGGAATCTCTATGACCGCTACATCTCCGGGTGGGCGCAGGAACCGGAATTGCTCGCCAGAGTCGATACGATCCCGCGCGAGGAGATCAGGCACGCCCACCAGCAGGCAAAGCAGGCCCTGGTGAACTATGTCAAGGAGAAGAACAATGTGGACCTGGACCCCCGGGCTCTCACGATCGGGTTTGCCCGGCGAGCAGCAGCCTACAAGCGGGCAACCCTGCTCTTCTCGGACCTTGACAGACTGCGGGAGGCAAGCAGGAAGGGAGCGATCCAGCTCGTCTTTTCAGGCAAAGCACACCCAACGGATGTTGCCGGCAAAAAGGAGATCCGCGCGATTCACGGCGCCATGCACGACCTTGAGGGGGAGGTGACGGGCGTCTACCTCGAGAACTACACGATGGATATTGCGGGCCTGATGACCGCCGGGGTGGACGTCTGGCTGAACACGCCCCTCCCGCCCTACGAGGCGAGCGGCACGAGCGGCATGAAGGCTGCTCTGAACGGCGTGGTCAACTTCAG
>MPOY01000008.1 GCA_001896715.1 Methanoculleus sp. EBM-46 | reverse complement strand
GTCAGGCTAAAAAAACGCTTTTTGCAGTCTCTTGATTTAACCCGGAGTCCTTTGGAAGTAGTGGGACAAATGATGGCGTTGAATGCGGAGGGCATGAATACAAACCCCATTCTAAGGGAATGGTATAACAAAAGTGTTTTTGAAAAAATCGAAAAACTTTATCGTGAAGAAAATGGCATTCAGGTGGTTGATTTTCTATACGATACCTTCCTGGAACTTGTGAACGAGTGGCAAGCGCAGGGGAAAATGCGCAAAGACATCGACAGTAAAATGATCATGATGGTTTTTGCCGCCATAATCAATATAGATACGCACAAAGAGGAAATCGGAATCGAATATTTCCCGCAGCTTCTAGCGCTTATAGTGGAACTTGTAATGAAAGGCCTGACGAACTGCTCCGAATAAACCGGGCAGTTTTTCAGCGAGTTGAGTGAATGAATGTAAAAGGATTCATTCACAGTCTGAAAAAAAGGAGGATAACCCATGCGCCAAACACAAACAACGGTTATAGAATCTGAAAGCTTTTGTATGAGTACTGAGATTACATACAAGGTATTCGGTGAAAATGCGGCATCGGCAGTTGCTGAAGCCGAAGCGGCACTTCTACGGCTGGAAAACATCTTGAGCCGCTTCATACCCGATAGCGAGGTCAGCATGATCAATCAGAATGCGGGAAAGGAATATGTTGACGTCAGTTCTGAGACATTTGAAGTCCTGTCGTGCGCAAGTCGTCTTTCTGAAATCTCCGGAGGTCTTTTTGACATCACCGTCGGACCTTTGATTGATCTATGGAATTACAAACACTCCTTCCAGGTGCCGGAGGATGAAAAAATCCAACATGCTCTGTCTTTAGTGAATTACCATGACCTGATGTTGAATCCGGACGAACAATCTGCCGGTCTTCGAAGATCGGAACAGTCCATTGACCTGGGGGGTATCGGAAAAGGCTACATCAGCGACTGCCTGGTGAAAACGCTTCAGAAGTACGGTGTCGTCTCGGCCTTCGTAAATATCGGGGGAAATGTATCCACGCTTGGAAATAAACCCGACGGCTCTTCCTGGAGTGTGGGCATCAGGCATCCCCGACATGATGGCTGCCTGATCGGAGCAGTTAAGGTAACCGGCCAGGCCGTCGTCACCTCCGGTGACTATGAACGGTATTTTATTGACGATACCGGCAAGCGGCGACACCACATCATAAATCCAACCACAGGATATCCCGTTGAATCTGGACTGATAAGCGTTACCGTTGTTGCAGACAGCGCCATGATTGCCGACGGGTTATCGACTGCGATATTCGCGTCGGGCATGGATAAGGGACTGGGATACCTTACTCACTTTCCCGGAGTCGATGTTGTTCTGGTTGACAATCGTCAGCGCGTTTTTATTACCCGGGGCTTGAAAGATATTTATCAAACGGTTGAAGGAATAGATGTGATCGTTATATGAAAGGAGCAAAAAACAATGAGAAAACTGGCAAGAGAAATGGAGGGAGAAAAATGTGGATTGTGATACTGATTGTTGTAATAATTGCGGCCGGTATACTGGCAGGACTTCTCGCCGACGCACCGGGAAGACGTGAAATTGCGGGACTCACTTTTTCGGAAGTGGATTTCGAGAACCTTCGCGACGGGACTTATGTCGGTGAGTATAAAGGCACGAAGTCTCATCTCAGAGATACTAAGGTTGAGGTCAAGGTATCCGGGGGTGATATTTCCGATATCAAAATAATAAAGGGAACTGTGGACAAAGAAGGAAAGCCGACTAAACTGGCGGGCGATAAAAGCATCTCCGAACTGTTTGAAAACGTGATTAAATCACAGACGCTTCAGGTGGATGTGATAAGCGGAGCCACACTTACCTCCAAAACACATCTCAAGGCTCTCGAAAACGCCATACGGCAGGCACAAGAAAAATAGCCTTATTGAGTGAAATGTTTATAATGTTCCGACGCAGCGTGTCCAGGTTCCTGGTAAAACAGAGGTCAGAGGAAAGTGGCGAGAGGTTTGAAGAGCGAGGTGAAAATAGGGCGAAAATAGGGACTGACGGGCTCCTGACGTCTGTCCCGTTTTTCGCGAAGACCGGGATCCTGACCAGGAGCATGTCAGGATGACGTGAAGGAACTGTCATCGCGTAGTGCACCAATCCTGTCATCCCGTAGTGCTCCTATACGGGATCCCGGTCTTCTCACTCTTTCGAAGGACGGAGATGCCGGATCGGTGTCCGGCATGACGGGAAGGGAGTAAGACTGTCATCCCGTGGAGCCTGTCCTGAAGAGCCTGCCCTGAAATGATCTTATTCAGGGATCAAATTCAGGAATCTTATACGGGATCCCGCTCTCCCGCTCTTTCGAATGAGCGGAGATGCCGGATCGGTGTTCGGTATCCCGGTCTTTCCTCCCTTCCAGTCATTCC
>MPOY01000591.1 GCA_001896715.1 Methanoculleus sp. EBM-46 | reverse complement strand
GGGTCAAGCCCGACGGTGGGTTCGTCGAGTATGAGCAGTTCGGGTGCATTGATGAGGGCCCGGGCGACGATCAACCGCCGTCTCATGCCGCCCGAGAGTCTATCGATCAGCACGTCCCGCTTCTCCTCGAGTTGCATGAACGTAAGGAGCTCTTCTGCCCGCCGTTCCGCCTCCCGTTTCGGTATGCCGAAGTAACGGGCGTAGATCAGCAGGTTTTGGTAGGCCGAGAAGTCCGGGTCGAGGTTGTTCTCCTGCGGCACCACGCCGAGGCGGCCCTTGATCTCCCGCTGGCGGGTATCCACATCCATGCCGAGGATCTCAAGGGTGCCGCCGGTCTTAGGGGAGATGCACTGGATCATCTTCATGGTCGTCGTCTTCCCCGCCCCGTTCGGCCCGAGAAACCCAAAGACTTCTCCTTCCCTGACCCGGAAGTTGATGCGGTCGACTGCGGTGAGATCCGGAAACCGTTTCTCGAGATCGCGCGCTACGATGACGTCGCCGATTATGTGCTCCTCCTGATGAGTGAGTGGAGTCGTGCAGATAGAAGATCCTTTCGCTTGCTCGTCCCCCTCCCTCTCCGGTGGTCGGGAGAGATCCCGCGCGACGGATCCCCGGCCGGCTATATGCCGGATTTTTGCAGGAAAACCGGGTCCCGGTTCGGTCTATCCGTATTCGATCCCGCATTCTTTTTGAGCAGGTAGAGCCAACCACTGTAATTCATACGTTTCTGCGGTTCCCCCGGGGAGCACACCGTCTATCACCCCTCCACGCAACTCCGGCGCGCCGGAGCGAGGCGGTTCACAGGGGTGAGTGCCCCGGGGGAGGTGCGGGACTCCAGTGATACCATGGCAGAATGTGCTGAAGAGAAAGGTGCGAGGATGGACAGGGCCATATACCCTTCTGATATCGTATACGTCGGTTCGACGGAGAAGCGGGGCCGGGGAGTATTTGCCCGCAGGGATATCTCGGCCGGTGAGTTGATCGAGGTCTGCCCGGTGATCGCGATGGATGAGACGGACGGGCAGAGGCTCCTCGATCGGACGGGCCTCTTTAACTACTACTTCGCCTGGGGGCGGCACGAAGAGTCGGCAGCCGTGGCGCTGGGCTACGGGTCGCTCTACAACCACTCCTACCACGCGAATGCGGATCACGTCCGCGACGTTGCCGGCGGCGAGATCCGCATCTACGCCTGCCGGGCAATCCGGGGGGGCGAAGAGATCACCATCAACTACGGTGGCCTGCCCGACTGCCC
>MPOY01000223.1 GCA_001896715.1 Methanoculleus sp. EBM-46 | reverse complement strand
GGGAGCATCCTCAGCACCCGGCAAGCGTGTTTGCAACCAGGGCAAACTCGCACAGTGTCAGGTTCTCGGGCCGGCGCTGCAGGAGATCGTCGGGCAGCGCCGCGATCGCCCGCTCGATCACGTCGAGCGGGAAGAATTCTTTCCCGCTCCGGAGGCCTTTCCGGACGGTCTTACGCCGGTGGGAGAAGAGCACCCTGATGACGTCGGCATAGACCCGCTTATCCGCTATCGGGTAGGGCGGCTCGTGCGGCGTCACCCGGACAACCCAGGAGCGGACCTGGGGCTGCGGCCGAAACGCGGAAGGCGAGAGCTCAAGGAGCGGTTTGACGGACGCATAGGTCTGGACCATCACCGAGAGCCGCCCGACATCCGGTGTCCCCGGCCGCGCGATCATTCGCTGGGCAAACTCCTTCTGGTACATCAGAATGGCCGTCTCAAACCCGATATCCAGCAGGCGGAACGTTATCTTCGAAGAGGCCGAGTACGGGAGGTTTGCAACGACGATATCAAACGGCGGGATGTCCACCTTCCTCGCGTCGCCGGAAACGATCCGGAGACGCCCCTCATCGATAGCATCGGCAAAAGCGAGATCGAGTTCCTCCACGAGAGCCGGATCGATCTCGACCGCGACGACATTCGCACCGCGGTCGAGGAGAGCCCGGGTGAGGATTCCTTCGCCGGGCCCGATCTCGAGCACTCGCCGGCCGGATACATCGGCAAACCCGACGATCCTCTCGACGGCCCTCCGATCGATGAGGAAGTGCTGATCCCGTGGAGCACTCATTTCAGCGTGAAGACATGGTACTTCTCGTTCGGATCCTCGATCTCGCGCAGGACCCGGCTGACGATCATCCGGGCGGGGTGCGGGAGCGATTTGATCCGCCCCGATATATCCGCGAAGCTCTCGAACGGCTTCTTCTCCCGCTGCTCGATCACCTCCCACATCAGTTTCTTCCCGATGCCGGGGAGCAGGTGGAGCATATGGAACTTCGGCGTGATGGGAAGAGACTTATTGAAGAAATCGACGAACCGCTGCTCGTTCTCGTGGACGATCTGTTCGACAACAAACGGCAGCTCCAGTTTCGCCGTCGCCGTCAGGTCTTCGTAGCCGATCCGCCGCTTGACACGCTCGATCTTATCCCGCTCCGCGTCACCGATGTAGACGCGGTCGTGGATCTGGATATCCGCGCCCGCTTTCGGGACGAGCTCGAGCAGTTTGAACTGGTCCACGCCGACGGCAAGGACAACCGGTTCGCGCTTGTAGACGGGACGCTGGTCGCTCATGTATCCCATCAGGAGGACATCAATGACTACCGCGTTCTCTTCTTTCCTCTCAGCCTTCATCGACATCACCCCGTTGGTTAGAAGTGCGTCACTACCAGCTCGAGGATCCTGTCAAGCTCTTCCGCGGTGAGGTTGAACCGCTCTTTGGCATAGATAGCCCGCAGTTCGTCCCGGGTCCGCGGCATCAGGTTCGCGATGCGGTAGGCAATCTCCTCTTTCATCTTCTCAAACTGCATGAGCTCGCCGACGAGATCGCGGGCTTTATCGGATGATGTCTTCGAGAGATGATTGGCATGCTCGATACTTTTGCGCAGCTCGTAGGACATCTCTTCTCCGGACCCAAGCCGGGTTGCCTCCACGGCAAGGAGTGTATCACGCAGTTCCGGAAGCAGCATCCGCTCTTCGCTGACGATTCGTTTTACTTTCATGCCAATCACTACTGTTGAGGGTTATACCTTCTGCGCTTTTAGATGTTGCGGTCTCGCAATCACCTGTTTCATCGTATCGCCGTCCCTGACCTCGAGCACCCATGCGCGCCCGCGCTGTCCGATGACCGTGCCGGTCTTTCCGTGGAATCTCCGGTGGGGCATGCCCTTCTGGACACTCGGCTCGACCACGACATGCACCTTCTGCCCGACCTCGAAGTCCTGAATCACCGAGGTTACGGGGGGGATACCGCGTCTTCTGAGGTCCTTCTTGAACTTATACCGCGTCTTCTTGCGTGGTCCATTGTGATGTGCCATGATTTACTCACCAAACTCGTTTGCTGTTTCGACCAGCACCACATCGAGGCTGACAACACGTGCGGTGCGCCCCAGGATCCGGGCAAGGCTGGGCTGGGTTCTGTCGTTGTCGCCCGATATCAGCTCTTTGATGTAGAGGCCCGCTTCGCCGACGACTTCGACCCAGTATCTGTCGTCCTGTGCGCCTGTACACCGGATATCGAGGACATCGCGTTCCCGAACTTTATCTGCCCGTCGGTGTGCCACCCGCAGGGGGGTGCGCTGTCGTATCGTTACACCTTTTAGCTGATCGAGGGCCGCCCTGAACTCGTCCTGAGTCACAGGACCGTCGATCTCGACCAGGATCCTGTATTTTTTATGCGCTTTGTCGGACTTAAGGCTTTGCACCGTCTTCCGATCCGCCCATCCGGCCAGGTGGACCGCCACTCTCCCCCCGGCCTTCTCGTTGATATCCTCTTCAAGGGCCGCAAGGTCCACCGACCGCCTTCGCGGCGCCTCGACCTCCATGACGAAGGGGCGGCCCGACCCGAGCATCCGGGCATCGATGTCCTCCCGGCCGGCACCGTGGAGGACGGCGTTCCCCGCATCGAAGGCTTCTATCACCGGCCGGCCGATCAGCTCCTCGACGGAGTCCGCGTACTGTTTGCCGGTGAAGTCGCACTTCTCGCACCCGGCGCCCTTGCAGGCCCGGCAGTCCCAGTGGGTCTGCGGGATCCCCCGCTCGTACTTCAGGTAGCGCCCGACAAAGAAGACGGGATTGACCTGCACCTCGACAGTCCCTTCCGCGATATCGAGGATCACGACGATATCGGGCCGTTTCAGGTCGGCCGTCTTCCCGATGAGAGCTGATACGGCTTTGCCGACCTCCCGGTTCATCTCCGCCTTCAGCGGTTCGGGGTCGCGAAGGGCGAGATCGCTCCAGACCATCTCCTCGCTCTCCGCTATGAGCGGCGGCACTCTCGTCCCGATAAGAAACGTCGCAAACTCTATCCCCTGCACCGCTTCCACGACCTTTGCGGCCCAGGCATCGGTGCGGGAGAGTTCGCCGCCGCAGATCCAGCAGGACTCCGACTCCGGCTCGCTATGCGGCTCGTTTACCGCGATCTCGCGCGTGATCCGGAGCGCCCTTCCCCGCTCCTCGTTCGTCAGCGAAAACGACCGTTTGCCAAAGAACCGCCCGAGGCAGTGGTTGCAGGTCTCGCCGTACTCAAGGATTGCTCCTACCGTTTCTATGATATCCATCCGGACTCCCTCCGGTCCATCTCGTTTAAGAGGACGGTGATGGTATGATCGGCATGCAGCGACCGCGGCCCCACCGAGTAGCGGGGATAGGCCGCGATCAGGTCTTCCTCCTCAGGGGTGAAGTTCAGGTGATCGGAGAGGAGGTATGCCTCCGGAAGCGCCGGCGCCGCCCGGATATCCTCCCCCGCCTCATCGAGGACGGCAAACGGCACCTCCGCGAGGAGTCGCGTGAACCCGCCGCGGCGGACGTAAACCCCCGGTGTCGACTCGCGGAACTCATCCCCGCAGGGGAGGGCAAGCGCCTTCTTGACCAGGGCGGCGCTGCTCCGCTCGTCCGGCGAGAGGTAGCGAAGAGCGCTCCCCGAGAAGAGGACGGTCTTCTCGGGCCCGGGTTCCCCGCAGAGGATGAGGTAACACTCGACGTCGCGCCGCAGATCGTGGGAGAGAAAGAACGAGGCGTTGATGCACCGGCAGAGGACATCCATCCTCCCGGCGCTCCCGGCGAGATCGTTGAGGCTGAACGTGCCGCTCGTTGCGGCACGATGGCCCACGACGGCAAACCGCTTCATCGGCTGGGTCCGCCGAACTTCTTCATCATGCGCTGCATGTTGAACTTGCCGCCGCCCATGCCCCGCATGCCTTTCAGGGCGCGCTGCATGATCTTGTAGTATTTGATGAGGTCGCGGACATCCTCGGGCGCCACGCCGGCGCCGCGGGCGATCCGGTGGATCCGCGAGCTCCCGATCACCGAAGGGTCATCGAGCTCAGGAGCCGTCATCGAGTCCATGATCACCTTGTAGCGCTGCATCTTGCTGCTGGTGATGTCGTAGGCGTCGTCGGGTATCTGCATGCCGCCGAGCGGGAGCATGCTCATGATCTGCTTCAAGGGCCCCATCCGGTTCAGCGCCTCAAGCTGCTTGTACATGTCCCGGAGGGTGAACTTGCCCTTCAACATCGCGTTGACGTCGATATCCTCGGCCGAGACCGCCTCTTCGGCCCGCTCGACGAGGGCTTTTAAGTCGCCCATGCCGAGCATCCGGGATATGAACCCGTCCGGGTCGAACCGTTCGAGATCCTCGATCGTCTCGCCGCTCCCGATGAAGACGATCCCGCTCTGCGTCTCCGCGACCGCCGAGAGCGCGCCGCCGCCGCGCGCGGTGCCGTCCATCTTCGTCACGAGGACGCCGTCGATCCCGATCGCCTCGTGGAACCGGCGGGCCTGTTCGCTCGCCTGCTGGCCGAGAGCCGCGTCGATGACGAGCCACCGGTGGTCGGCGCGCGCGATATCGTTGATGCTGATGATCTCCTCGATCAGGTTCTCCTCGAGGGCGTGGCGCCCCTGGGTATCGATGATGATGACCTCGTACTGCTTCCGGAGCTTCGGGAGGCCCTCTCTGACGATCCGGAGGGCATCCTTCTCGCCCGGGTCCCCGTAGCAGGGGATGCCGATCCGGTCGCAGAGGGTCTTCAACTGGTCATAGGCGCCCGGCCGGAAGGTGTCGGCGCAGATCACACCGACCCTGAGCCCCTTGCGCTGGAAGTAGCGGGCAAGCTTTGCCGTCGTCGTCGTCTTCCCGCTCCCCTGCAGCCCCGCCATCAGGATAGTCTGGGGCCCGAGCGCCACCGCTCCCGGCGCCCCCATCAGCCGGACGAGCTCCTGGTAGACGATCCGCAGGACGTGCTCGCGCACGCCCATCCCCTTCGGGGGCTCCTCCTCAAGGGCACGCTGCTTGATCGCCTTTGAGAGTTCCATGACGAGCTTGACGTTGACGTCGGCGGAGAGGAGCGCCCGCTGGAGGTCGCGGACCAGTTCGTCGACTGCCGCCCGGTCGATCACCGTCTTGCCGGCGAGTTTCTTGACCGCATCCTTCAAGGATGTCCCGAGGTTGTCAAGCATCAGGCTTCACCTCCCAGGAGTTCGTCGACCACGGTGCGGGGTGTAAAGGGCATGATGTCGTCGTAGCCCTGGCCGGTCCCGAGGAAGAGGATGGGTTTTCCCACCGTATGCGCGACCGATATGGCCGCGCCGCCCTTTGAATCCATATCCGCCTTCGTCAGGACGACCGCATCGGTACCGACCGCCCGGTTGAACTCGCCGGCCCGGATGACGGCATCGTTTCCTGCCACCGCCTCATCGACGTAGACGACGAGGTCGGGTTTCATGACCCGCCGGATCTTCTCGAGCTGATTCATGAGGTTTGCCCGGTTGTGGAACCGGCCGGCCGTATCGGCGAGGACGACATCGATCTCGTGCGCCTTTGCGTACTGGACCGCATCAAAGAGGACGGCGGAAGGATCGGCGCCCGCCTGGTGCTGGATCACCTTGATGTCCAGGCGGTCGGCATGGGTCCGGATCTGCTCGATCGCGCCCGCGCGGAAGGTGTCGCCCGCGCCGATCACGACCGTAAACCCGTTCTTCTGGAGGTAATGGCCGACCTTTGCGACCGTCGTCGTCTTTCCGGTCCCGTTCACGCCGGTGAAGAGGATCTTCACCGGCCGCTCGTGCTCTCTGATATAGTCACGAAGGTCGAGGCCGTCGCCAAGCACCCCGCAGAGCGCGGCGCGCAGGGTCGCGACGACCAGGTCGTCGACCGATGCGCCGATCTTCCTGTGCCGGCCCACGAGATCGCTCTTCACCCGGGCGATGATCTCATCCGTGACCGGGAGAGCGACGTCGTTTTCGAGGAGGACCATCTCGAGCTCCATCAGGGGCTCCTCGATATCCTTCTCCTGGAGGAGGATCTCCCGCTCCCGGACGAGGATCTTTAACCGGTTGAAAAACGTTGGATCCTCCCGTTTCTCCTCCCTGGCGGCAGGAGGCGCCAGAGGTTTCCCCGGGAGAGGGGGTGCGGGTGTGATGACCGGCGACGGTGCGGGTTCGACGGTCGGCGGCGGTGCGGGCTGCTCGACCGCCGGTTGCACCGTGGCGGCCTCCTCGATATTCGAGGCGAACTTTGTCCGTATATTCTGAAGTTTCTTCTTTAGCGAATCAAACATTATCGGATTCCGCCCTGACCAGCCTCTCCCTGCCGGATCCCCCGGTAGGCCGCCTCGATGCGGCGGGAGATCTCCGTTGCCTGCCCTTGCAACTGCTCGACTGAACCTGCGACCTTCTTGCCGACCGCCTCGAGTTCGGTTATCCGATCGCCGAGGTACTCGATCGCATCCGCACTGGCACGCTCCACGGAGACATCGGCCCCGATGTTCACGATTACGTGGCCGGCATCGAGCACCTGTACCCGGAGAAGGGCGCCGCCCCCGATGGGGAGGAGGACGACGCCGTCCGTGCTTTCCTGGAGGGCCCGGAGGGTCTCGATGGCGGCGACCGCCTCGATGCGCTGCTGCTCGATCATGCCAAGCTGCTGCGTCAGGATCTCGATCTGCTGCCCGTACTCGTTTAAGTACATCTGGAGCGTCTGTATCTCACGGGGATCTGCCTGGTTCACGTTATTCACCAGCTACTACGTTAACCGACTCGATGGTGATATAACTTCTCTTCAGGCGATGCTTGCTCCCGATATCCGCAAAAACCCACTCTCTGGCCTGGTTCTCGTTTGGTGCCTCGACGACCTTGCGGTACGGTTTCCACGCGTTGTTGATCCTGCACGCGCCCACAACTTCAAACGTCTGGTTCTCCATGACTGCTTCACTCCAAAAACCCAAAGACTTCCTCTATCCGCCCGAGTTCAAACCCGGTCGTAAACGATCCTGCAATATATCCTTTGCTGTTTGCAAGGAGACCGGTTCCGACAAGACCGCTGCCCATGTTGACCGACCCAAGGCCGATCGGGAGGTCGACCACCCGCTCGAGGGTCGCGATCTCCGTCTCGTTCGTCCGGGGATGAGCGAGAATACCCTTGTTTGTCGCGCATCCGGCCATGCCGACGGTCTTGATGCCCCCGAGCGTGAGCCGGATCACCGGCACGCCGAGGAACGACCCGATCTCTTCGGCAACCCCGACATCCATGTCGGGGTGGACGGCGGCAACATAGTCGTTTGCGAGTATGACGTTGCCTGCCGCGTTCATGGACCCCTCGAGCAGGAGGACTTCGCGGTGCTCCGCAAGGACCGCGAGCTCATCGGCGGCGGCAAGGCCGCTGACGACCAGGCCCCGGCTGTTCCCCGCAACGAGAGAACCGATGATGCCGCTCTCCTGGACGGTGGTGGCCACGATATCGACAGAGAGTTCCCGCCCGAGGGCTTCGGTGAACTCCCCGGGCACCCGGGGGTCCACGATCGCGATATCCTCAAAGACCCGGGCGTAGACGCCGATGTTCGGGTCGCCCAAGAGATCGATCGTCCCGGTCATCTCACTCCTCGGCGAGCTCGGCCTGGACCTGCCCGTCCTCGAACTTCATCGCGCGGACGCGAATCTTCCGCGGGGGTTTTCCACTCCCGTTCTCCCAGACCTTTTCGTTGATGCTCCGGTCCAGTTTGACGTCCGCACTCTTCATGTGCCGTTCGAGAAACGCCCGGATATCCTTGATGGCGGTGTTGCCCCGCTTCCACCGGGGTGAACGCTTCACCTCGCGGAGAGGGATGATATAGATGTGCTCTTTTAACGCCTCTGCCATAACCTTACACCTTCAAGCTGCTCCGTCTCCAGTTGCGCCGCTTCGGATGCGACGAAACCGCACGGTTGGTCCTGATCATCACCCATGCCGGCACGCGGCGGTTCTGCTCGCATGCCTTTCCCAGCCGGATCTTCCGGCCTTTCGTCAACTTGCTCATAATTGTCTCACTCCTGTATCCCCATTCCCGGTCGTTCGCATGCCGACCACGAGCGACTGCAGGTGATCGGCCGGGAAGAACGGCGCCGGATCGATGCCGCGGGCACGGATGGCCTCCCGGATCTCCTGCTCGTAATCGCCGTTCCCTATACTGCCCGTCTCCCCGTACCGGACCACAAGCAGCCTTCCCGCGAGGCGTTCCACCTCCGGTTTCCCGTAGCCGAGGAGCGGCCGGACGTAGGAACTGCCGGTGGTCATCTCCAGGTGCTGCACCG